>SLRE01000063.1 GCA_007131125.1 Bacteroidales bacterium
AAAGATTTATTTGAATTAAATGTTTGTAAATGAAATTCTTTGAGAAAAACCTCCACAAAAATACTGGTTTAAGTGTTTAATGCAAGCAATCTAAAAGATTTTTTCGTTTGTTGGCTTTTTTAGCGGGAAATAGCTTCATTTCCCTTATTCGATTTTTAAAACAAATATTCTTTCCCCCCTCCCGAAAAAACACATGGTTTTGGCTATTTTCTGAAAATTTTGAACTTAAGTTGTGAACTTAATTAAAACATAACCGAAGGCAAAAGAATGGTCACCGACATTGGGTTTTTCCATTGTTTTTCTTCATTGGGTTTTGAAGTTGCTTTTTGGAAAAACCTTAATTTTGCCCCACACAAAAAAATATCAGGATGAAGGTAGAAGAAAAAATTGCCAGCGCCGTAATAGAAATCATTAAAGAAAACTTTGGGCAGGGGGTAGCTCCTGAATTGATTTCCCTTCAGAAAACACGCAAAGAGTTTGAAGGGGATTTTACCTTGGTGGTCTTTCCTTTTGTAAAAATTGCCCGGCGTTCTCCGGAGCAGACTGCTGAAATCATTGGGAACTCCCTGGTAAAGGAGGTTGAAGAGGTGATCGGTTATAATGTGATCAAGGGATTTTTAAACCTTACACTGGCCCCGGACTTCTGGCTGGATTTTCTCAAAAAGGAAATGAGCAATACCCGCTTTGGCTTTCAAGATGAGAGGAAAGAGAATCCTGTGGTGGTGGAGTATTCTTCGCCCAATACCAACAAGCCCCTTCACCTTGGGCATATTCGCAATAATTTGCTTGGCTGGTCTGTATCCCGCATTTTACAGGCAGCCGGCAGCCCGGTAAAAAAAGTAAACCTGGTCAATGACCGGGGCATACATATCTGCAAGTCCATGCTGGCCTGGATGAAATACGGGGAGGGGGAAACTCCTGAAAGTTCAGGGAAGAAAGGCGACAAACTTGTGGGTGATTATTACGTGAAATTTGAAACAGAATTGCGGAAACAAGTTGATCAACTGGTAAAAGAGCAGGGCCTTGCCCCGGAAGAAGCCCGTAGATCTGCGCCCCTGATGCTGGAAGCCCAGGAACTTTTGCGCAAGTGGGAGTTGCGTGACCCTGATACCATTGCCGTTTGGGAAAAAATGAATGGGTGGGTTTATGAAGGCTTCGACCAAACCTATAAACGGCTTGGGGTGGATTTTGATAAAATTTACTTTGAATCCGACACCTATCTGCTTGGCAAAGAGTTGGTAAAAGAAGGCCTGGAAAAAGGCTTCTTCTTCCAAAAAGAAGATGGTTCGGTCTGGGCCGATCTTTCAGAGTTCAAGCTGGATGAGAAACTTTTACTCAGAGCAGACGGTACTTCCGTATACATGACCCAGGATATTGGAACTGCCCAGCTGAGATATGATGATTTTCAGCCGGGAAAAATGGTTTATGTGGTAGGCAATGAGCAAAACTACCATTTTGATGTACTGAAAAAGGTGTTGAAGAAACTGGAAAAACCATACGCCGGTTTGCTGCACCATTTAAGTTACGGCATGGTAGAATTACCTGAAGGCAAAATGAAATCCCGTGAAGGAACCGTTGTGGATGCAGATGACCTGATGGATGAAATGGTGGAAACCGCCCGCAAAACCACTGAAGAACTTGGCAAAACACAGGACATCAGCGAGCAGGAAAAAAAACACTTATACCACATCATTGGTTTGGGTGCCCTTAAATATTTTATTTTAAAGGTTGACCCCAAAAAGAACATGTTGTTCAATCCTGCTGAATCCATCGACTTTAATGGCAACACAGGGCCTTTTATCCAGTATACCCATGCCCGTATACGTTCTATCCTTCGTAAGGCCGGACAGGAAAGAGTTGAAAAAATTGTTCCTGAAGTGGAAGCTTCAAAACTGAACGAAAAAGAAAAACACCTGCTGAAAACTCTTTACGCCTTTCCTGTCGTGGTGCAGGAAGCTTCGGAAGAGCTAAGCCCGGCACAGATCGCTAATTATATCTATGAACTTTGTAAGGAGTTTAACCAGTTTTATCACGACTACTCCGTATTGAATGAGCCCGACAAAGATATTAGCGAGTTCCGCATCAGGCTTTCTCAGCTTACGGCCCGAACTGTAAAAAATGGTATGGAGCTTCTGGGCATTGAGGTGCCTGAAAAAATGTAGCAGGCCTTTATCAGTTGGTTCAAGGGACTATGTGTATAGAAACCGGAACGGAATGCCTTGTCAGCAGCACACTTTTTTAGGAACAGGAAAGAAATTTAGTCCTTTTCGATTTTCCGGCTAAAGGGTAAGCAACACTTGTTTTAAAAAGTTAACTTTATTCCTGAAAAACAAAGTTGTTTAAAAGGAAAAATAAAAACTGCCTGTTTTTATTGGGATCCAGAAAACTGGCATTTCCAATGTTCAGGAAAATCAGTACCAGCACTGAGAAAGCAGGCTTTTGAAATACCTGTCAACACCGATTGCCGACCAGCTTAAATTCAGCTAATTTTGTATTTTAAATGGCCGCCTTATCAACATTGCAAAGCCGTCCGTTTATTTATTTTCAAATGTTAACTATTTAATAATTTATTAATTGATTAAAAAAATGAAAAAGTTTTACTTACCAGGTATAATTGGTATTCTTATGATGCTTTTTATGCCGCTTCAACCTGTTTTTGCCCAGGGTCCTTCCGTTGAAATAGGAGATGGAACCGATGATCAAGGTCTTCCCATTGACCCTTATCATTCTTATAGTTATTCGCAGACAATTTTTCTGCAGGAAGAAATAGATATTGAAGGAGAGCGGATTTATAAGCTGGCTTTTGAATACGATGGAGGCCGGAAATGGGATGATGAGGTACGCATTTTTATGGCGCATACCGACCAGGAAACCCTCACCGGATTTATCACCGAAGACCTTACCCTGGTTTATGAGGGTACGTACAATGTGGTAAACCAGGAAGGATGGGCTGAAATTTCCTTGCAGGTTCCCTTTGAATACAACAACGAAGACAACCTGCTGATTGCCATGACAGAAGATCAGCCTGGATTCAGGTTGAATTGCCATTTTTACTCCACAGCCATTGGCTCTCCCATGAGCCTGCTGGCTGTCAAGGACCAGGGACCTGCCTATGACCCTGCCAATCCTCCCCATGAATACAGTATTAAAAACCACCGCCCCAATATCAGGATGTGGTTTGAGGATATCCCGGATGGGCCGGCACTGAGCATTCAGCCCCCGCAGCTGTATTATTTTTACATTCACGAAAATGATGTGAAAAGCATAAATGTGAACGTAAAAAATACCGGCACCGATGACCTTGTTATTACCGGTCTTGACAACAACGGTCTTCCTTTTTCTTCCAATTACTCAGGCACCATCGAGCCGGGAGAAACCGGCCTGGTGGATATCAGGTTTGAGCCCACACAACCGGGAACTTTTAATGGTTACGTATCCCTGGAAACCAACAGTGTAAACGATCCTGTTTTTATTTATGTGGAAGGTTTTGCCGTAAGCGAATATGCCATTATTGAAACCTTTGAAAATACCGGGTTTCCTCCGGAGCAATGGACCGTTGACCCGGATTCCTGGACCCGAAGAGCATTTGGAGGCT
This sequence comes from Bacteroidales bacterium, assembly GCA_007131125.1. GTDB lineage: Bacteria > Bacteroidota > Bacteroidia > Bacteroidales > UBA7960 > PUML01. Next base: position 3,596 of record SLRE01000063.1, read on the forward strand.
TTATGGGGGGAGGTAATGCCACCATTGGTGCAAATGCCAGCCCCGGTATGCTCATTACTCCTAAGGTAAACATTCAGGAGGGAAATGAACTGGTTTTTTACGCCCGCCGCCAAAACACCGGTGAAATTACGGTGAGGCATTCAGATGATATGGAAAACTGGACAGACCTGGAAACCATTGACCTGACCAATGCCTTCCAGCGCTATATCATTGACCTCGACGATTATGTGGGCCTTGGCTACATCGCATTTTATGGAGAATCGACCGTGTTTCTCGATTACATTATTGCACCTGATATTTATCATGATGTGGAGCCCAACCCAGCCACCAATCCCCGTCCTGAAGATGGGCTGGAAGATGCTTTTGTCACCCAGCTGTTGCAATGGAATGCTTCGGCACTTGCACAGGGCTATAAGGTATACCTTGGTACCGACAATCCCCCCACCAACATTATTGACGGAGAAGACGTGGGTACCAACCGTTATTTCAAAACCCCTCAACTGGATTACGATACAGAGTATTTCTGGCAGATTGTGCCCTACAACGATGTTGGGGATGCTGAAGATTGCCCTGTATGGTCTTTCCATACCATCATTCATCATCCCGTAACTGTATTTCCTTTTGAAGAAGGATTTGAAAACGAAGAGGGGGCTGTGCCTCCGGCAGGCTGGATCAACCAGGACGGTTACTGGACCACTACAACAGATGCCAATACCGGTGAATACGCGGCTATGGCAAGCTTCAATCACCCCGTTGATGCCATCCTGATCACTCCTCCCTTGCAAATTCCCGATGGAGCCGAATTTGAGCTTATTTTCTACTGGAAAAACGGTTATGTATACGGAAAAGAGGATAAGGGTGAAGCAGCCATCGGACATGATACCCTTTATGTGGAGGTTAGCCAGGATTACGGGCAAACCTGGGATGTAAAAGGCATTTTCAGTGCCCCTGCTCCCATGGAAAACTATATGCCTGCCAATGCTGATCTCAACGATTATGCCGGCGAAGAGATCTATATCCGTTTCAGGCATTCTACCGACGGGGATCCCAACAATGCCCTTCCTGTAGGAATTGACGATATTCAGGTGGCAGGTGCCATGACCAATCCTGTAGCCTGGATCAACGAAGAGACCTGGGATGCAGGAAACATCCCGAACAATACATGGACAACGTCAGATGAATTCCGTCTCAGAAACATGGGAGCCGGTGTACTGGTGGTAAATGAAGCCGGGTTCAGCGGAAACTATTTCAAATCAACCCTTGAGCCCGATGATGTGGAGCTTGAATTTGGGGAAGAATATGTTTTCCATTTTTCTTTTGAGCCGTTTGAGGATGGAGAATTCCCCCAGACTTTCCTGATTGAAACCAATGGAGGGGATATTG
>SLRE01000194.1 GCA_007131125.1 Bacteroidales bacterium
CCAGCAGCAGGGTATGCTCTCCGCAATTGGCAATGACGGTGTTTTCGGCTTTCACATTGCTTCCCTGGGCAAACAAGCCCGCAATGCTCATGTTTTTGATAATGGAATTGCGGATCGTAAGTGTGGGGTCGGTAAAACTGCCGATGGAATCCACATGGAGGCCCACGGTTCCGTTTTTGATGATGGCATGGTTGATCTCATGGTCCTTGCTGGTGGCTGTGAACCATATCCTGCCCCATTGCCCGGGCTGATCCTGGTAAAAAGATTCGAGGCGGTGCCCCTGAAAGCTCACCGGGTTTTCCATGGTACCGTTTACCTTCATGGTAGAGCCCCCAAGAAAAACCAGGCTGGCATTGTTGTGCATGTGCACCCTTGCCCCCTCCTCTACCGTAAGGGTTACATCAGGGGCTACCACTGCCAACCCATATACCACATAAGGAAGATCGGATGACCAGGTGGTATTTTCTTCAATCAGGTGGTACTCCAGGCCATTATCCTCATAATTGGGATGAATAAAGTTGGCATCCTGGCCCCAGGCCACCAGCTTGACATCCTGGATGTTTTGGTTGACATTAAATACCATACTGTCGGCCACAATCAGGGGTAGGTCCTGATTAACCGGGTCAAGGGTCACTTCCACAAAAACATAAATGCTGTCGTTGGCCCCAATCTCCACATCGCGGATCACCGAGCCGCTTCTGCCGTCCACATTAAAACGAAAAAAGGAGTCCGTTCCCTTGCCTAACTGAATGGAAGAAATATTAACCCGGCGGTTATGGTTGTTGTAAACCTTAAAGGAACGCGTTGCCGAACCCACAGTGGTAAACACGGTGTCGAATAAAAGAGAATCCCTTGAAAAACTCAGCTCAATGGAAGGATCGGAATCGAACCCCTCGTCACGGCAAGAAAAAAAACCGGTTGCAATAAAGGTGAGTGCCAGCAGAGCAAAAAAGGTTCGGGTAAGATTCATATTTACGGTCTTGTCGGTTGGGGATTCTATAAAATAAACAACGGTGCAACCCTCAATAATGGTATGGCAAAATTAAAAATAAATGGCGGTTAACAAAAGAGTCCTGCTTAAGAGGGTGCCTGTAACGAACCAAAAAAATCCCCAAAAACATTTGTAACACGCAAAAATAATTTAATTTTGCAGCCTAAATTTAACACAGATGGCAAAAAGCAAAAAAAAGAACCCCGAAGAAGCAAAAAATATTGTTGCGGTTGAAGAAGCCCTGAGTAAATCAGAGCAGTTTATCGAACGCAATCAGAATACCATTATCTGGACAGTGGCCATTATTGTGCTGCTGGTTGCAGGATACATTGGCTACACCCGCTTCATTTTGTCTCCCCGTCAGCAGGAAGCAAAATCTGAAATGTTTATGGCCGAAAAATATTTTGAGAAAGGAGAGTATGAGCTGGCACTGGAAGGAGACGGAGAATATCCCGGTTTCCTGGACATCATTGCGGACTACCGGATGACCCGTGCGGCAAACCTTTCCAAATATTATGCAGGCCTCAGCCTTTTGAGGCTGGGCGAATTTGAGGAAGCCATTGAATACCTGAAAGATTTTCGCGGTCGCGACCAGATCGTAGGTGCCATGGCCTACGGTGCCATTGGGGATGCCTACCTTGAGCTGGGCGACAAAGAACAGGCAGCAAGGTATTACAGAAGGGCCTATCGTTTTGAGCCCAACAAATTTACCACCCCGGTATTTTTGCTGAAAGCCGGGCAGCTTTACGAGGAAAAAGGACAACCCGAAGAAGCCCTGAGGCTTTACAAAAGAATACAAACCGAATATCCCGATTCCCAGGAAGCCCGGAATATCGAGCGTTACATTGGAAGGGCCACTATGGCCAAACAGTAAAACCTTTTTACAATGGCTGCCAAAAAGAAAAACCTTTCTTTTTACGAAGGCACTTCCCTGCCTGATGCCGCCAACATGAAGATCGGCATTGTGGTTTCGGAATGGAACCGCGAAATTACCGGTGCCCTGCTGGAAGGGGCTGTAAAAACTCTGGAAAAGCAGGGCCTGAAGCCTGAAAACCTTTTTATCCATAATGTACCCGGGAGTTTTGAGCTTCCCACCGGGGCTGCCTTTTTGGCTGAATCCGGCAAAACGGATGCAGTCATTTGCCTGGGATGTGTAATACAGGGAGAAACCCGCCACTTTGAATTCATTGCGCAGGCTGTGGCCAATGGCTGCACCAACCTTTCTCTGAAAACCAATCTGCCGGTGATCTTTGGGGTGCTCACCACCGACACCTTCCAGCAAGCCAAAGAACGCAGCGGTGGAAAACATGGAAACAAAGGGGATGAGGCCGCCATTACCGCCATAAAAATGGTGGAGCTTAAAAATAAGATCAAACAATAATCATTTTCAGGAAAAAAAGTTCAGGGGTTTCTTTGGTGGCTTGCCGGGAAACCCTTTTTATTTCCAAAACAACCAAGGGCATATGGAAGCAAAAAAACTACGCATCGTATTTATGGGTACTCCGGAACTTGCCACTTACTCCCTGAAAAAACTGACCGATGAAGGATACAACGTGAGGGGAGTTGTCACTGCACCGGATAAGCCGGCCGGGCGTGGCAGGAAAATCCGCATTCCGGATGTGAAAAAATTTGCCCTGGAAAATAACCTTCCTGTTCTTCAGCCAGAAAACCTGAAATCCCCCGAATTCCTTGATGCCCTCAAAGCCCTTAAACCCGATATACAGGTGGTGGTGGCCTTTCGCATGCTGCCCGAAGCCGTATGGAACCTCCCACCAATGGGCACTTTCAACATGCACGCTTCCCTGTTGCCCGACTACCGGGGTGCAGCACCCATCAACTGGGCAATCATCAACGGAGAAAAGCAAACCGGGGTCACCACCTTTTTGCTCGACCACCAAATTGACACCGGCAAGATACTGTTTCGTGAAAAAGTGGACATTGAGGAAGGGGAAACAGCAGGCAGCCTGCATGAAAAAATTAAGGTTGCCGGGGCCGGCATTGTTTTGAAAACCATTGATGCCCTTGCCGAAGGCACCGCCAAACCTATAGAACAGGATGAACTGATTAAAGATCCCTCCCGTTTGAAAAAAGCCCCGAAAATTTTCAAGGAAGACTGCCGCATCAACTGGAACCTGCCCTGCCGGGAAGTGGCCAACTTTATTCATGGCCTCAGCCCATTGCCTGGAGCATATACCCATATAATATCCGGGAAAAATGAAAAACTACAGCTCAAGGTATTTGAAGCGGAACCCAAAAAAATTGACCACGGGATTTCTCCCGGTGAGGTTTTATCCGATAACCGGAAAAAAATCCAGTTTTCCACTCCCGATGGAGTCATCGAAATAAAAAGTCTGCAAATTTCCGGAAAAAAACGAATGAATGCCGAAGAATTTCTGCGAGGTTTTGATTTCCAGAAAGTTAAAAAACCCTTGTAAATCAGGAAATTTGTCAAAAAACCCTTTATTGACAGGACTTACAGCGGGCAGTTATTAACAAAATTCCTGATTTATTAACAAAAATCGTAGTTTTCCCTTACTAAGCTTGCATTTTATGAGAAATAGCCTATATTTGCATTGATTAATGGAAGATAACCCAATTTTTCGTTTAACTAAAACTTAAAAAACATGAACAAAGCAGAATTAATTGATGCAATTGCATCGGAAGCAGGATTAACAAAAGCTGACGCAAAAAAAGCACTGGATGCTTTTATCAACTCAACCACAAAAGCACTGAAAAAAGGCGATAGAGTAGCACTCGTTGGATTTGGTTCTTTCTCTGTAGCCAAAAGAGAAGCCCGCAAAGGCAGAAACCCACAAACCGGAAAAGAAATTACCATTCCCGCCAAAAAAGTGGTTAAATTCAAAGCCGGTGCTGAACTTGCTGATGTAGTGAAGTAAAAAATCTTTCATCGATTTTCAAGAGCCCCGGGTTATTCCGGGGCTTTTTTTTTATTTTTGCTTAACCTTAACCCCCACTTAATCACGGTCAATTATGAGCAAGGCAGATAAGTTAAAGAATTTCGACCCCAACGGAGTGGGGAACACTTCCAACAATATTTTCGGATTGCCATTTGAAGTGCAGGAATCCGCATTGGTTTTTATTCCCGTCCCCTGGGATGTTACCGTTTCCAACCATGATGGTACTGCCCTTGCCCCGAGGAAGATTTTTGAAAACTCCTTTCAGATCGACCTTTTTGACCCCTATGCCCCGGGGGCATGGAAAAAAGGAATGGCCATGGAAATGGTGGATCCGGCCATTTTTGCAAAAAACAACCTTTACCGTAAAAAGGCCCAGCGCTATATCCAGTTTCTGGAAGCCGGGGGCGATCCTGAGGAGAAAAGAGAAATGGCTGCCATCAGGGACGAGATCAACCAGGCCACCGAAGCCCTGAACCTGGAACTGGAAATGAAATGCCTGCAATACCTTGAAAACAAGCAAATACCGTTTCTTGTCGGGGGAGATCACAGCATTCCCCATGGGTTGATCCGTGCCCTGGCCCGCGAAAAGCCGGGTTTTGGCATTTTGCAGATTGATGCCCATGCCGATATGCGCGAACAATACCAGGGTTTTTTCCACTCCCATGCCTCCATAATGCGCAATGCTTTAGATATTGAAGGTGTGGAAACCATCGTGCAGGTGGGCATTCGCGAACTCTGCCACGAAGAAATTCAGGTGATCTCAAAAAACCATAAGAAGGTAAAAACTTATTTCGACCGCGACATCAGCCAGCGGACCTTTGAAGGAGAAACCTGGAAAGAAGTTTGCGATGATATTGTGAAAAAATTACCAGACAACGTATATATTTCCTTTGATGTGGATGGCCTGGATCCTTCCCTTTGTCCCAATACCGGCACCCCTGTGCCAGGGGGCCTTACCTTTAACCAGGTCATTTACCTGATGGAAAACCTGCAAAATCATGGAAAAACCATCATTGGAGCCGACCTGGTAGAAACCGGACCGGAAGACATAGATGCCATCA
>SLRE01000135.1 GCA_007131125.1 Bacteroidales bacterium
GGTTTTTTCAACTGTCTGTTTTTTTCAACTGTCTGTAATACGAATCTGTGCCATGGGGGTTTTCTTCCCCAGGCATTGAATAAGCGCATCCTGGCGCAATAAAAGCAACCTAAAAATGTTATTATTTCAGCAGGCCTGCAGAATGGGTTTGCTTTTCTATTTTAGCCTCAATCCGCAATATTATTTATATTTTTGCCAGGTGAAAAAAATCCGGGTCCATTTTTTCCTGTTTTTTTTAATGATCCTGTGCCTTCAGGCCACGGCCCAGCAGGCTATTCTTGAAGGTCAGGTGCGGGATGACGAAGGCAACCCTTTGGAGTTTGTCAACCTGGCCATTGAAAACACAACCATAGGCACCTCCTCGGAAGAAGACGGTTTTTTCCGGTTCAGGGTACCTGCCAACACCCCTATTCACCTGGTTATTTCCTATCTTGGCTATGCCCCCCGCAGGATATCGCTGAACCTTACTCCTAACGAAACCCGCAATCTGAATATTACCCTGGAGCCCCTGGCTACCGACCTTCCTGACGTGGAGGTGGTGGACCGGCAGGTTCTTTCTACCCATATAACCCGGCTTGACCCAAAGCTCACTGCCCTTTTACCGGGGCCCGGCTCTGGTGTGGAAGCCCTGATAAAAACCCTCCCGGGGGTATCTACCACCACAGAGCTTTCCGCTCAATATTCGGTTCGGGGGGGTAGTTTTGACGAAAACCTGGTTTATGTCAATGGCATTGAAGTTTACCGCCCCTTTCTGGTGCGTTCGGGACAGCAGGAAGGACTTAGTTTTCTGAATTCCGACCTGGTATCATCCATTACCTTTTCGGCCGGAGGGTTTGATCCCAAATATGGCGACAAAATGGCATCCGTGCTGGATATTGAATACCGAAAGCCGGAACAATTCGGGGGCTCTTTTTCGATGAGCCTGCTGGAAGGTTCACTTCACCTGGAAGGATTGTCCACGAACCAAAGATTCAGTTACCTGGTGGGGTTACGCCACAAGTCGAATCAATACCTGCTGGGTACCCTTGATACGCAGGGAGATTACAGACCTTCATTTTCTGACTTTCAAACCCTGCTTACCTACGACCTTAATGAGAGGCTGGAACTTAGTTTTCTAGGCAACTTCAGCCACAACCGTTATCTTTTTGAGCCGGAAGTGCAAAACACCCGTTTTGGAACACTTACCGACGTTAAGCAGCTTACCGTTTTTTTTGACGGACAGGAAGTTGACCGCTTCATCACTGCAATGGGAGCACTCTCTTTAAAATACCAACCCCGGCCCGAAACCAATCTGCGGTTAACCACCTCCGTGTTTCAAAGCGATGAAACAGAAAATTTTGATATCCTTGGGCAATACTGGCTTCGCCGGGTTGAAACCGATTTTGGTGAAGATGACTTCGGGCAACCCACAGGAGAGCCCCTTGGAGTGGGAACTTTTTTAAACCATGCCAGGAACTATCTCAATGCCATTGTATGGAATGTTGAGCATCAGGGGGACCAAACTTTCGAGAACCACCACCTCAGGTGGGGAGTTAAATTCCAGCGGGAAGATATTTTTGACCGCCTGAACGAATGGACCATGATTGATTCGGCGGGTTTTGCCCTTCCGCAGCATCCCAATGACCTTATTATTTTGCAGGACACCCTAAATGCCCGCATCAACATACAATCCAACAGACTGTCTGGCTTTTTTCAAAACACATGGGAGTTTCAGCAACCCCATGGGAGGTTTGCATTAACGGCAGGCTTCAGGGCCAATTACTGGGATTTCAACAACCAGTTGGTATTCAGCCCCCGCTCCACCTTGCTGTATAAGCCAGTATGGGCACCAGCCTGGGCGTTCAGGGCCTCTGTTGGTTATTATCACCAGCCGCCTTTTTACCGTGAATTGAGAGACCTTAGAGGGGAGCTCAACCAGGATATCAAAGCCCAGGAGTCCATTCATTTTGTCCTGGGGTCGGAATACAATTTCCAGGCCTGGGGGCGCCCTTTTAAATATACGGCGGAGGCCTACTATAAACAGCTGAACAACCTGATTCCTTACGAGCTCGATAATGTGAGAATACGATATTATGCCGACAATATTGCCAGTGGATATGCCACCGGACTTGACATGAAAGTACACGGGGAGTTTGTTCCGGGGGTGGAATCATGGGCCAGCGTTTCTTTACTGAAGACCGAAGAAAAAATAGAAAACACATTTTATACCGATGCCGATGGCAACATGACCCCGGCAGGTTATATTCCACGCCCTACCGATCAACGGTTTAATTTCAGCATGTTTTTCCAGGACTTTCTCCCCCGCAACCCAACCTACCAGGTGCAGCTCGGGTTCATTTTCGGAACAGGGATGCCCTTTGGGCCACCCACTTACGAGCGCCAAAGAGATACACTGCGCATGCCTTCTTACAAAAGGGTGGATATAGGTTTTTCAAAACAACTGATCAGCAGCGACAGTCAGTTCGGGGAAAACTCCATCTGGGGAAATTTTGAATCCATGTGGCTTACTGCTGAGGTGTTTAACCTGTTGGAAATAAACAACACCATTTCCTATCTCTGGATAAAGGACGTTGAGAACCGGATGTATGCTGTACCGAATTTTCTTACCTCAAGACTGATCAATATTAAGCTGGTTGCGAGATTTTAACCCTCTGCCTGTCTTTTTGTCACCTGTCTGTCATTTTTGGATTTCTCTTCCCTGAAAACTTTTTCCGGAAAGCAAGTTGTCACAAGCCACTGTTATGCAAATCATTAGCAGCCAACACCCCCTGACTTTCCCGAAAAAGCAGAAAAATAATTAAAAATATCCGTGTCAATATTTCAAAAAAAAGGGAAAAACCGTCAATGGCATAATGATTGAAAAGCAATAACCAAAAATTTGTATTGGAAAAATTCAAAAAACTAAATAAACAATGGGAAAAATAATAGGAATTGATTTAGGAACAACCAACTCATGCGTTGCAGTGATGGAAGGCAATGAACCGGTGGTAATTCCCAACAGTGAGGGCCGCCGCACCACTCCATCTATTGTGGCATTTACAGAAAACGGAGAGCGAAAGGTTGGAGATCCTGCCAAAAGGCAGGCCATCATCAACCCCGAAAAAACCGTTTATTCCATCAAGCGGTTTATGGGAGAAACCTATGAAACCGCTGAAAAGGAGCGCAACAGGGTTGCATACAAAGTTGATAAAGGAGAAAACAATATACCCAGGGTGGTAATTGACGACCGCAAATATACTCCCCAGGAGATTTCTGCAATGGTACTTCAGAAAATGAAGAAAACCGCAGAGGATTATCTTGGACAGGAAGTAACCGAAGCTGTAATTACCGTTCCTGCATATTTTAACGATTCTCAGCGTCAGGCCACAAAAGAAGCCGGTGAAATTGCCGGGTTGAAAGTGCGCCGTATTATTAATGAGCCCACAGCAGCATCCCTGGCCTATGGCCTTGACAAAAAAGACAAGGATATTCGCGTGGCGGTTTTTGACCTTGGTGGAGGTACTTTTGACATTTCCATCCTGGAGCTTGGCGACGGTGTATTCGAAGTAAAATCTACCCACGGTGATACCCATCTTGGTGGTGACGATTTCGATGACATCATTATTGACTGGCTCGCAGAAGAGTTTAAAAAAGACGAAGGAATTGACCTGCGCAAAGACCCCATGGCAAAGCAACGCCTGAAGGAAGCAGCAGAAAAAGCAAAAATTGAGCTTTCCAGTTCCACCTCAACCGAGATTAACCTGCCTTATATCATGCCGGTTGACGGAATACCAAAGCACCTTGTAAAAACCTTAAGCAGGAGCAAATTCGAGCAACTTACCGATAAGCTTATCCAGGCAACACTGGAGCCTTGCAAAAAGGCACTTGCAGATGCCAAAATCCAGGCATCAGACATTGATGAAGTGATCCTGGTGGGAGGTTCCACACGTATACCTGCTATTCAGGAAGTTGTTGAAAAATTCTTCGGGAAAAAACCCTCAAAAGGTGTAAACCCCGATGAGGTAGTATCTATCGGTGCAGCCATTCAGGGTGCGGTATTAACAGGTGAAATAAAAGATGTATTGCTTCTTGATGTAACCCCGCTATCACTGGGTATTGAAACCCTCGGCGGAGTTATGACCAAACTAATTGAAGCCAATACCACTATCCCGACCAAAAAAATGGAAACCTTTTCCACAGCGGCAGATAATCAAACCTCTGTTGAGATCCATATCCTTCAGGGAGAAAGGCCCATGGCCAAAGATAACCGCACCATCGGACGCTTTCACCTGGATGGAATACCCCCGGCACCAAGAGGAGTACCGCAAATTGAGGTTACTTTCGACATTGATGCCAATGGTATTCTGAATGTATCGGCCAAAGACAAGGCTACCGGCAAATCGCAGAATATTCGTATTGAAGCTTCTTCCGGACTGAGCGAAGAAGAAATCAAGAAAATGAAATCTGAAGCCGATGCCAATGCCGAAAAGGATAAGAAAATCAAGGAAGAGATAGAAAAAATCAATGCTGCCGATTCCATGATTTTCCAGACTGAAAAGCAACTGAAAGAATTTGGCGAGAAGTTGCCGGCCGACAAGAAGGAGCCGATCGAAAAAGGGCTTTCCCAGCTTAAGGAAGCTCATAAGAACAAAAATATCGAAGAGATCGATGCAGCCATGGCTGCCCTGAATACTGCATGGCAGGCCGCCAGTTCAGAAATGTACCAGGCATCCCAGGGACAGGCAGAAGGCCAGGCCGGGGCTGAAGAAAAAAAGTCAGAAGAAGGTAAAGAAGGAAAAGACAAAGGTGAAGATGGAGATGTAACCGATGTTGACTTTGAAGAAGTGAAGTAATCGCCCTGTTAAAGGGAAGCAAAAAAGGGTGTTTGCCGGTTGGCAAACACCCTTTTTCTGGTGTTTGGCCTTTACTAGATAAAATCACGATAAAAGTTTGGGATATCGTGATTTTTTTATACTTTTGTGTCTAGTTA
>SLRE01000067.1 GCA_007131125.1 Bacteroidales bacterium
AAAGAAGAGAAGGAAGAGAAGCCTAAGGCCGAAAAAGCTGAAGAGCCCAAAGCAGAGAAGAAAGAGGCTGAAAAGTCTGAAAAGGCGAAAGCAGAAAAACCTGAAGAAAAAAAGGAGGACGCCAAGCCTGAGGAGGACAAGCCCAAAGCAGAAAAAGCAGCAAAGAAAAAAACTGCTTCTAAAGATGAAAAGGCTGAGACCGATGAAAAGAAGGACTCAGACGATGATAAAAAGGAAAAGGAGTAAAACTTCTTTTCTTATCCCAAAAAACCGCTCCCCGAAAAGGGAGCGGTTTTTTTTGCCATTGACAGGACATATTCTGCTATGTCGTTAAAGAAAGTTGGTTTTTGAACATCCTTTCAGATATTTCACCAGCCGGTTGCTTTAGATTTTTGCACAGGTTTATAACGGCCATACCCACATAATCATTGGTATGCCAATGGCTACGATAACTACCTCAAGGGGCAGGCCCATGCGCCAATAATCGGTAAACCTGTAGCCTCCCGGACCCATAACCAGGGTATTGGACTGGTGTCCGATGGGAGTTAAAAAAGCACAAGAACCACCCACGGCCACTGCCATTAAAAACGGATCAATGGAAAATCCAAGTCCATTGGCCACGCTGATGGAAATGGGTGCCATTAGGACCACTGTGGCTGCGTTGTTGATCAAATCCGACAGAAACATGGTAATAACCAGCACCAGGGTGAGTATGGCCCATGGAGGTATGTTTCCGGCAATACCCAAAACCATACCTGCAATACTATCTGCACCTCCGGTAGTTTCAAGGGCCGTCCCCACAGGGATCATTGCTCCCAGCAGCACAATAACCGGCCAGTCAATGCTGGTGTAAAAGTCCTTTATGGGTAACACACCGGTTAGAACCATGGCAATGGCTGCCATTGCAAAGGCTGCCTGTACCGGCAACACACCTGTAACCACTAATATTATGGAGGTAACAAATATACCCAGAGAAAGGGGTATTTTGGTTTGGTAGCCTATACGCAGCCCCCGTTCTGCCAGGGGAAGGCAACCTACCGAGGTTATGGTATCATTTAGCACATGCTCCCGTCCCTGCAGTAGCAACACATCTCCGGTTTGAAAAATAATATGGTCAAGGCGGCGCCTGATTTTTTTCTCCCGTCGGGCCACAGCCAAAAGGTTTATGCCAAAGCGGCTGCGCATGCGTAAGTCTGCAGCTGTTCGCCCGACAAGTTGAGAATCGGCCATAACGATAGCTTCGGTAATGGCAATGTTCTTTGACCCTTCAGCATCCTTCCTGAATTTTTTTTCTCCAACAAGTTTGCTTCCGGTTTCTTTGATGAATTTTTTCAACTCTTCAGCATCGGCCTCAAGTATGATGATGTCTTTGGTTAACAACACCTCATCCCGGGCAGGGGCATGGATTCGTTTGTTATTGCGTATCAACCCAAGGACCTGTACATCGGCCTCTGTTTCTTTCCTGAGCTCTCCGATGGTTTTTCCCCTTGCTTCGGCATCTTTGGTTATCTCCACCTCGGTAATGTAATCGTCAATGTCAAACTTTTCCATATCCGATTTTTGGGCTTTCCTTTTGGGAATCAGTCGCCAGCCGATCAGGGTGATGAACACAATGCCGGAAACAGCCAAAATGCCTCCAACAGGGGAGAAGTCAAACATTCCAAAAGGCTGCCCAAGCTCGTCTCCCCTGAAAGTGGCAATGATGATGTTTGGAGGGGTTCCGATAAGGGTAGTCATTCCCCCGAGCAGGGAAGCAAATGCCACGGGCATCAGGATATAAGAGGCAGGGTTGCCGCTTTTACGCGCCATATGCAGGGCTACCGGCATCATGATGGCCAAAGCCCCAACATTATTCATAAAAGCGGAAGCAATGGCAACTATGGCAGAGAGCGTTAGAATCTGCAATAAAAGGTTATCTCCCACCTTCATTACCCATTTTCCAAGGAAATCGATCAAGCCGGAATATTCCAGGCTTTTGCCGATGATCAGAACGGAAGCAACCGTTATTACAGCCGGGTGTCCAAATCCCTTGAAAGAAACCTGGGGATCAATAATGCCCGCAATCACCAGTATAAACAAGGCAATCAGTGCCACAAAATCATGACGGATCCGGCCCCAGGCAAATAAACCCAGAACCAGCAAAAGGGTGCCAAAAACAATGCTTTGTTCCATACGTTGATTTTTTCCGGTTTATTTTGTAGGGATAAAATTAACCATTGTTGGATAAAAATTTTTAAAAAAACCAAATCCTATGTATTTTTATAAAACCTTCCGAAAAAGGTATTAAAGCAGGAGTTTAAATTTTGATTTAATAAACAGAAAAATCAAAGGAGAGAGAATGGAAGAAAAAAAGAATAAACAGAGGACTGAAAAATGGCATTCGATGGATGCCAAAGAAGTGTTAAAAAAAATTGAAGTTGATCCTGAGAAGGGGTTATCCCCGGATGAAGCCAAAAAGCGTCTGGAGGAGTATGGCCCCAACGAACTACCCAAAGAAAAAAAACGCAGTCCATTAATGCGTTTTATAAAACAGTTTGACAATGTTTTGATTTATATCCTGATTGCGGCAGCAGTTGTTACTGCCCTCATGGAACATTGGATAGATACCTGGGTAATTCTTGCAGTAGTGCTCATTAATGCCGTAATCGGTTTTATACAGGAGGGCAAGGCAGAAAAGGCCCTGGAAAGCATTAAGGAAATGCTTTCACTGGAAACCCGGGTTTTACGCAATGGAAAACAGGAAACCATTGAAGCAGAAAAACTGGTGCCCGGAGATATTGTCAGCCTTAAATCAGGTGAAAAAATTTCTGCTGATATCAGGCTGATAAAAACTAAGGACTTCAGAGTGGAGGAATCGCCCCTAACCGGGGAATCTGAGGCTGTAGACAAAACTACCGACCCTGCCGAAGAGGATGCTATTATAGGAGACCAGACTTCCATGGCTTTTTCGGGCACGGTGGTGGTTTACGGTAAAGCCACGGGAGTGGTAGTGGCTACGGGCAAAGATTCCGAAATCGGGAAAATCAGCGAAATGATGTCCGAAGTAAAGGAGATCACTACTCCATTATTGCAAAAGATCAGGAAATTTGCAAAATGGCTCGCACTGGTTATTCTGGGAATTGCCGCAGTTTTCTTTCTGTTTGGTTATTTTGTTCGGGAATATGATCTTGTTGATATTTTTCTGGCGGTCATTAGTCTGGCCGTTGCAGCCATCCCTCAGGGTTTGCCTGCCATTATTACCATCACTCTGGCCATTGGGGTGCAGCGAATGGCTAACCGAAATGCCATTATCCGCAGACTCCCGTCCGTTGAAACTCTTGGATCGGTAGATGTTATTTGTTCGGATAAAACCGGCACCCTTACCCGCAACGAGATGACAGTAAAAACCATCATGACCGCAGATAAGGAATACCATGTTGAAGGTACCGGTCATAAACCGGAAGGAAACATCCTGGTGGATGATGAAAAAGTTGACCCTGAGAATGATAAAGTTCTGCATCGTTTGCTGCAAACTGCCCGTACCAGTAACAACGCTGAATTAAAAGAAGATGATGACGGAAACTGGGAACTAACCGGAGAACCTACAGAAGGAGCTTTGCTAACCCTGGCCTATAAAGCCGGGCTCGAAGATTTTAAGCCCGAAAGGATTGATCAGATCCCTTTTGAGTCTGACCATAAATACCATGCATCGCTGAATGAGTTGGATGGAGAAAAGTATATTTTTATGGCAGGAGCTCCGGAAAAAATACTGGAAATGAGCAGCAAGCAACTTACTTCAGATGGAGAAAAAGATGTTGATGAAAAATTCTGGGAAGAAAAAATGGAAGAAGTGGCTGCAAAAGGACAACGTTTGCTTGGACTGGCTTTCAATAAAACCGACAAAAACAGGGAAGAAATTGAAAAGGATGATCTGGAGAAAAACAAGGTTTTCATCGGTTTTGTGGGTATCATTGATCCGCCCCGGGATGAAGTAATTGACTCCATAAAGGAATGTAAAGAGGCCGGTATCAATGTAAAAATGATCACCGGCGACCATAGCATCACCGCAAAGGCCATTGGAAAAGAAATCGGTATAGGTGACGGGGAAAAAGCCCTGAGCGGTAAAGAGCTTGAAAAAATGAGTGATGAGGAGCTTGCGAAAGCTTCAGAAGAATACGATGTTTATGCCCGCACCAGTCCTGAGCATAAATTACGACTGGTAAAAGCGCTACAGGCCAAAAATCACCTTTGTGCCATGACCGGGGACGGGGTGAATGATGCTCCGGCCCTTAAAAAGGCCAATATCGGAATTGCTATGGGCATCAAAGGAACCGAAGTATCCAAAGACGCCTCTGAAATGGTTCTGGCCGATGACAACTTTGCTTCCATTGTCAATGCCGTGGAAGAAGGTCGTACGGTCTATGAGAATATCCGTAAAGCCATTTTGTTCATACTTCCTACCAATGGTGCAGAATCTCTGGTGCTGATGGCGGCCATTTTGCTTGGCATTATTATGCCTCTTACACCGGTGCAGGTGCTTTGGGTTAATATGGTTACCGGGGTTACCCTGGCACTCTCCATTTCTTTTGAGCCCATGGAGGTGCGATTAATGGAACGTCCCCCAAGAGACCTTGATGAACCCATCCTTGGAAAACTTTTTATATGGCGTATTATCTTTGTTTCTCTCCTTATCGGAGGTCTTACTTTTTATTTATTTGACCTTATGCAAGACCGTGGAATGGATGATGCAATTTCCCGCACCCTGGCAGTAAACACCCTGGTTGCCGGACAGATGTTTTACCTTTTCAATGTAAGGAAGATTAAACAGCCCAGTTTAGGCAAAGATTTCTTCAAAAGCAAACATACCTTCATAGCTGTGGGGGTGTTAATCCTTCTTCAAATATTCTTTGTTTATACTCCTTTTATGAACAGGGCTTTTGATACAGCTCCCATAGAAGCTTCCTTGTG
>SLRE01000172.1 GCA_007131125.1 Bacteroidales bacterium
CCCGGTATCAATCAGCACGTTGGCTTTGAGCCCGTTGATGCGGGCAGGGATCATCAGGTGAAAACCATTCTCGTCGATGGTGATCAGTTGTAATGGAATTTTCATGCAAGGCAATCATTAAAAAAAGGGTCAGGAGCAAAACCCCAAACCCCTTTTTTCAGAATATTAAATCCCGGAAAAATTATTAATTCAGTTTATTTTCTTCCTTAATAAGGTCCATCCCTTTTTTGATGGCTTCCTCATTCAAAGGGATCAGGTGGTGATAGCGGTCGGGCAACACCTTCTTCAAACCTTTTATCACATTTTCAAGGTCAAGGATGGGCTTTACCTTTAAAAACCCGCCGATAACGATCATGTTGAACACCTTAGTGTTTTTCATTTTTACCGACTCGTCGTAAGCAGCAATAGAACAGATATTGATATCGGTTCTTCTGGGCTTGCGGGTCATCCCGTTTTCTTCGTAAATAAGCAGACCGCCGGGTTTTACGGCATCTTCAAATTTGTCCATGGAGGGCTGGTTGAGTACAATGGCGGTATCAAAAGCATTGAGCACCGGTGAACTGATGGGCTCATCGCTGATGATGGCTGTGCAGTTGGCCGTACCACCGCGCATTTCAGGACCATAGGAGGGCATCCAGCTCACCTCTTTGTCCTGCATCACTCCGCTGTAGCAAAGAATTTGCCCCATGGAAAGAACACCCTGCCCGCCAAATCCGGCTATTATGATTTCTTCGTTCATACTATCTGTGTTTTTTATTTTTCTGGTACTTTAATATCTCCTAAAGGATAGAATGGGAACATGTTTTCCTCCATCCATTTGTTGGACTGCACCGGGGTCATTTTCCATCCCGAAGGGCAGTTGGAAACAATCTCCACAAAACAAGTTCCTTTGTTGAGTTTCTGGTATTCCAGGGCTTTTTTCAGTGCCCTTTTGGTTTTACGCACATTGGCCGGGGTATGCACCGACTGTCTTGTAACAAAGTAGGTTCCGGGCAGCTGGGCAATCAGTTCGGTAATTTTCAATGGGCTACCCATGGATTTCACGTCCCTTCCGCGGGGAGAGGTTGAGCTTTTCATCCCTTCCAGGGTGGTAGGAGCCATTTGCCCCCCGGTCATACCATAAATACCGTTGTTGATGAATACTACAAGGATGTTTTCGCCACGATTACAGGCATGGATGGTTTCGGCGGTGCCAATGGCGGCCAGGTCACCATCGCCCTGGTAAGTAAATACGTATTTTTCGGGAAATACCCTTTTGATTCCGGTGGCTACTGCCGGGGCCCTTCCGTGGGCAGCTTCCTGCATGTCCACATCAAAATAATAATAGGCCAGTACGGAGCAACCTACGGGGGCTACCCCGACGGTTTCGCCCTGTATGCCGAGCTCGTCAATGGCTTCGGCAAGCATGCGATGGGCAGTTCCGTGTCCGCAACCCGGGCAATAGTGCAGGATGCGGTCGGTCATGGATTTGGTTTTTTTATAAACCAGGTTTTCGGGAGTTATTAGGTTTTCTGACATGATTATCCTCCAATAATTTTTTGTTCCATTGCATTAAGAATTTCTTCGGGGCTTGGTATCATACCTCCAAAGCGGCCAAAGTGTTCTACTTTGGTTTGCCCGTTGACTGCCAGCTTTACATCTTCTACCATTTGCCCGGCATTCATTTCAACGGTCAGGATGCCTTTGAGCTGTCCGGCCAGCTGGTGGAAGGCATCAACAGGGAAAGGATACAGGGTCTGTGGCCTCAGCAGGCCAACCTTAATGCCTTTTTCCCTGGCCATTTCCATGGCTTTGCGGGTAATACGGGCACAGGAGCCAAAAGCGGTAAACAGGTATTCAGCATCCTCGCAGTTGTGGGTTTCATAACGCACCTCATTCTTCTCTACTTCCCTGTATTTGGCCTGCAGGCGAAGGTTTACCTTTTCCTGTTCTTCGGACTGTAACTGCAGGGAAGTGACAATAACACTGTCCTTGTTGGGTTTTTTACCCACGGTAGCCCACTCAAATTCTTCGGTGAGGCGGGGTTGCTGCTCAAAGAGCTCCACTTTTTCCATCATTTGCCCGATGATTCCATCGGAAAGGATCATCACCGGGTTGCGGTATTTGAAAGCCAGGTCAAAAGCCAGCTTTACGTAGTCTACACTTTCCTGCACGGTGGCGGGTGCCAGCACGATCAATTTATAGTCGCCGTGTCCTCCACCTTTCACCGCCTGGAAATAATCCGACTGTGAGGGCTGGATGGTGCCCAGTCCGGGACCGGCCCTGACCACGTTCACCAAAACGCAGGGCAACTCGGCTCCTGCAATGTAAGACAAACCTTCCTGCTTGAGGCTGATGCCGGGGCTTGAGGAAGAAGTCATGGCACGCTTGCCGCAACCGGCAGCTCCATATACCATGTTAATTGCGGCAACCTCACTCTCGGCCTGCAAAACAACCATCCCGGTAAGTTCTTCCGGGTTTTCGGCCATCAGGTATTCGATGATCTCCGACTGGGGCGTAATGGGATAGCCAAAATAGGCATCGGCCCCGGCCCGGATGGCTGCCTCGGCCAAGGCCTCATTGCCTTTCATTAATCTTAATTCTTTCATTTTGTTTTAATATTTTTTCAGCCGAACCAGCGGCCGTTAAGTATTTATTTTTTTTCCCTGTAAACGGTAATTACCGCATCAGGACAAACCACTGCGCAGTTGGCACAACCGATGCAATCGGAATTGACCTTTACTACATAACGGTAACCTTTTTTGTTGACTTCGCTGCCTATGGCCAGCACATCATTGGGACAGGCTGCGAGGCAAACCTCACAACCCTTGCATTTTTCTATGTCGATGACAATATCACCTCTTTTTGCCATTGTATGAAATTTAAAGGTATTACAATATGTTAAAGAAAAATATCAGGAAATTTTTCTGTTTTGCGACAAAACTATAATTAATTATTCAAAGAAATATGGAAAACCGTTAATTTTTTCGGGAGCCTGTTCGCAACAATTTGCATTTCAAAGAGTTAATAAATAAATTAGAATGATTTTAAATGCATGAAGATGAGATATTTAGCCAAACTATTGTTTAAATATCAAGGCATTGCAACGGATTGAAATAAAGGCGCCCATCCCTTTTATTAGCGGATTTTATCAAAACTTCACGATCAATTTTATTATTTTTATCCCGGAATTATGAAAGAAGCGGGAACCCATATAATAAGGAAATACCTAAACTATGCAGCCATATTTTTGGCTTCAGCTGCGGTTATATTGTCTGCTACCCTTCTGGTAAGTTACCAGGTTATCCGTGTTTCCTCTAAAAATCACCTGTACGACTCCCTGGAGGATATTCCCTTCAATAATGCGGCCCTGGTGCTGGGTACTTCCCACCTGCTGGCCCGTGGAGGCCCCAACCCTTATTTCAGTTTCCGTATGGAAGCCGCTGCTTTGCTTTACCATTCAGGAAAGGTAAACTACCTGATTGTAAGCGGTGACAACCGCACGCGCTGGTACAACGAACCTGAGCAGATGCGCCGCAGCCTGGTGGCTCTGGGCGTACCCGACAGCGTAATATACCTGGATTATGCAGGCCTCAGAACCCTGGATTCGGTGATACGGTCCCGGGAAATTTTCGGTCAGGAAAGCTTCACCATCGTTTCACAGCGATTTCATAACCAAAGGGCAGTGTATATCGCCAAACGCCACAACCTCAATGCCACCGGCTTCAATGCCCGGGATGTTTCTTACGGCCGCAACCTCAAAACCCACGTGAGGGAATGGTTTGCAAGGGTAAAGGTTTTCTGGGACCTGCTGATAAAAAAACAACCCCACTTCCTGGGTGAAAAAGTTATTATTGGAGAAAAAAATCCTTAATGATTGCTCCCCATTGGGTTTTATCTGCTAAAAATTTTGTGGATGGTGTGATGGGGGAAAAATTGCCCTTCATCCTAAAAGCTCATGATTTAACTTCCTTTGCCAAACCAGCCCTAATGCAAACAGTTTTTATTTAATGCCCGGTCCAAAAGGACGCATGGCATTGCGGATATGAGGGATTTGGATAGGTAGAGACGCGCCATGCAGGCGCGTCTCTACAGGGTCAATGTCAATAGGCAAAATCCACCACCCGGCCGATGTATTCTCCGTCTTCGATGATCCAGGTTACTTCATACAGGCTGGGGATGGTGCCATTGCGCATGTAAATATAAATGCGCCGGCCGTCTTCGGACATGAAGGCTTCGCTGCGGCAAACCAATCTGCCAAAGAGAGAGGTGCGCCGGCAAAGATTGGGTTCAAAAAGATCGCGGTAATCTCTATAGGGTATGGAAACATTGGTGTTGTCGAATGATAGAAATACACCCGCAATGCGCCGGTGGGGTACCCTGCCTTCTATGCCCCAGTAAGGTTTCTGGTCAATCCGGTACAAAAAATTCCATTCCTTGTTGAATTCCAGCTGATGCATTCTGGGGAAAAAAGTTGTTGAGCCAATAAATACACTAATTGTATCATGGGTCAAAATAATGCGGTCGCGACTGAATTCAGATACTTCAAACCGCAGCAGTTCGGCCTTGCCCCCTTTGCCAAGGAATGACCCGATAAAATTAAAACTCCCTATCTCCCTTCGCAAAACCGAATCCTGAAGGTAAAAGAAACTGTCCTGCATGCCTTTCATATCAGCAATTACAAGACAATCGTCCTGTGCATACATCCGTGGCATTTGAAAAGTAAGTACGGTAAAAAAAACAAACGGAAAAAGAAAAGATGCCTTTAAAAAGGAAAATGAGGGCAAAAAAGCAAACCGGCCTTTTATTGGAAGCCCCCGGAAGGGTTGTGGGGCGGGAATATTGATAAAGGTTTTCATGGATACGGAAAGTTAATTAACCACTCACTGCCGGCAATATACAACCCTCTCGAAACCCTGTAATTTTCC
>SLRE01000030.1 GCA_007131125.1 Bacteroidales bacterium
AAATTGATTTTGTTTTACTGCCTCAACCACTTCCAGATTAAGGAATAAGTAATTTTTTTTCCATGCATCAGTATGCCGGTGCGGTATATTTTTGCAGCCAGCCAGGTGGTAAACATAAAGCCAAGAATAAGTAAGCCTGCGGAAAGAAAAACGTCAAAAAAGGGTACTCCAAAGGGTATCCTTATCATCATGATTACCGGTGAGGTGAGGGGAATGATGGAGAGCCAGAAGGCCAAATCTCCAGAGGGGTTATTGACTACCATTTGCCCCATGATAAAGGCAAAGAGCAGTGGAATGGTAACCGGCAGCATGAACTGCTGTGTGTCGGCTTCGTTGTCGACCGCGGCCCCGATGGCTGCAAAAAGTGCCGAATAAAGCAGGTAGCCTCCCAGGAAGAAAAAGATGAAGGAAAGAATCATTACCGGGAAGTTGATGGCCGACAATCCCTCCAGTATGCGGCCTGCAGTTGTGTCAAACTGCTGAACCGTTTCCATGCGCTGCTTCAGGTCTTCGGGGTTGAGCATCTGGCTGCTGGTAACATATACCTGCTCGTCGGGGGTGAAGCGGAACAGATCGGGATAGGCCGCCTGGGCAATACCGATAATAGAAAAAGTAAGGATGATCCAGATTAAAAACTGGGTGAGCCCCACCAGCCCGATGCCAATGATTTTTCCTGCCATCAGCTGAAAAGGCTTTACGGATGAAACGATGATTTCAACAATGCGGCTGGATTTTTCTTCCAGCACACCACGCAATACCTGTGAGCCAAAGAGGAAAATAAAAATATAGATCAGAATTCCGCTTACCAAACCTAAACCCATGGTTACTTCCGGGTAGTCGGCCTGTTCGAGCCCTTCATCCAGTATACGAACTGCATGAATGTGAATGGGGGTTTCAATGGATCGCAGAACATCCTTGTCGATTCCGGCAGCGCTCAATTTAAGGCTTTCAAACTCATGCTTCAATACGTTTTCGATATACAGCTTGGCATTGAGATTGGCTGGTTTTTCAGAAAACAACCGGAGGGTGGAAGGAGCCTGAAATGCCGTTTCAGGAATATGCAGCACGGCATCAAAGCGGTTTTCCTTCATTTGAGACAGGGCAAAATCAATACCTGCCGGTAAATGGGTAAAGCGCACGTTGTTGCCATCTTTAAAGCGGTCGTAAAAGAGGGCGGAATCATCAACTATGGCCACATGGTAATCCTCTTCAGATACCTGTGCAATGATGGCAGGGGCAACAAAAAGGGCCGCCAGGAGCAAAGGTCCAAGAATGGTCATTACAATAAATGACCTTTTCCGGACGCGGCTGGCGTATTCCCTCTGAATGATGATTCCCGTTTTGCTCATTTTAAGTTATTTTTCCTGTTGATTTAACGCAGAAGCTTCCTGGTTTATTCCATTAACGGCTTCATGGGTTTCCATGGGATATTTCCCGGTTACATTTTTAATAAAAATGTCATTCATGGTAGGGGTGAGTTCACTGAAGGCCACCACATTTCCATGCTCCAGAACTTTTTGCAAAAGCTGGTTGGAGGTGGCAGGCGCATTGACTTTGATCCTTGCCAATGAATGTCCGTTATGGACCCAGGTTTTGATGATCTCAAAAGGTTTATCAAGGAAATTCTCCAAAGGGTTTTTCAGCCCGTTCATTTCCAGCTGGTAAATGTGGGTGGCATGGTCCTTTTTTACTTGTCTTACGTTCCCGTCAAGTATTTTTCTGGATTTGTTGATCAGGGCGATATGGTCGCAGAGCTCTTCCACCGAACCCATATTGTGGGTGGAAAAAATGATGGTGGCACCCTCATCACGAAGTTTCAGGATTTCCTGTTTGAGCAGATTCACGTTAATGGGGTCAAAGCCGCTGAAGGGTTCATCAAATATCAGCAAATCGGGTTTATGCAAAATCGTGATGATAAACTGCACCTTTTGCTGCATTCCCTTGGAAAGCTCTTCCACTTTTTTGTCCCACCAGGGGAGAAGGTCAAATTTTTCGAACCAGGATTTCAGCAACTTCCGGGCTTGATGTCTTTTTAATCCTTTGAGCTGTGCAAGGTAGATGGCCTGTTCGCCCACCTTCATTTTTTTGTAAAGCCCCCGTTCTTCGGGAAGGTAACCGATTTTGTAAACGTGATGAGGCTTGAGGGCTTGTTCCCGGAAAAACAGTTCCCCCTGGTCCGGTGAAATGATCTGGTTGATGATACGAATCAGGGTGGTTTTTCCTGCTCCGTTGGGTCCCAGCAAGCCGTAAATGCTTTGTTCGGGAACCTCAATACTTACCTTATCCAATGCACAATGGTTGGTATAATGCTTGGTAACATTTTCCGAACGGAACAAAAGGCTCATGACGGGGCAGGATTAGTTAAAAACGTCTTTCATGCGTTCAAAAAAGCTTTTGTCGCTTTTTTTAGGGTTGGGCTTAAAGTTTTCGGAACCGGCCAGGGATTCAAGAATTTCTTTTTCTTCTCCTGATACTTTTTGCGGGGTCCAGATGTTCACGTTCACCAGCAGGTCGCCTCTTCCATAGGAATTTACGCCGGGCAGACCCTTTCCCTTCAGCCTCAATACCTTTCCGGGCTGGGTGCCAGGTTCAATTTTTATTCTTGCTTTTCCTTCAAGGGTGGGTACATCAATGCTGGTACCCAGCACAGCCTGCGGAAAGCTGACATAATGCTCATACAGCAGGTTGCTGCCGTCCCTGACCAGTTTCTCGTGGGGAACTTCTTCCACCATAACGATAAGGTCGCCGGGTATACCGCCACGGGCTGCCGCATTTCCTTTTCCGCTGAGAGAAAGCTGCATACCTTCGGCAACTCCTGCCGGGATGTTGATGCTGATTACCTCTTCGCCTTTTTTAATGCCGTTTCCATAGCAGGTAGAGCATTTATCGGTGATGGTTTTGCCTTCACCTCCGCATTGCGGGCAGGTGGAGGTGGTTTGCATCTGCCCGAGGAAAGTATTGGTAACACGGGTTACCTGTCCCATACCATTGCAGGTGTTACAGGTGCTGAAAGCTCCCCCGTCTTTGGCGCCGGTACCTTTACAGGATTGGCAGGAAACATATTTGTTTACCTTGATTTTCTTCTCAACCCCCTTAAGGATTTCGTTCAGGGTAAGTTTAACCTTAATACGAAGGTTGGTGCCACGATTGACCCTGCGGGAAGTGCGGCCTCCAAAACCGCTTCTTCCGAACCCACCGCCAAAGGCACCTCCAAAGATGTCGCCAAACTGGCTGAAAATGTCTTCCATAGACATTCCGCCACCAAAGCCTCCTTGTCCGAAATTGTTGCCTACGCCGGCATGACCGAATTGGTCGTAACGGGATTTCTTTTCGGGATTGCTCAGGACCTCATAAGCTTCGGCGGCTTCTTTAAATTTGGCTTCAGCAGTTTCATCACCCTGGTTTTTATCGGGATGATATTTCAGTGCCTTCTGCCGGTAAGCCTTTTTTATTTCTTC
Source organism: Bacteroidales bacterium (assembly GCA_007131125.1). Lineage (GTDB taxonomy): Bacteria > Bacteroidota > Bacteroidia > Bacteroidales > UBA7960 > PUML01. The sequence goes on from SLRE01000030.1 coordinate 3,459, forward strand.
GGCCGAAGCATTGCGGGACAAGCCCAGTATTTCGTAATAATCTCTTTTTGACATTACAGATTCGGTTTTTAGTTGGCAACCACCACCCTGGCAAAGCGGATTACTTTATCATTGAGCAGGTATCCTTTTTGAACCTCCTCAACCACCTTGCCTTTTTGTTTTTTATCCTTTGCGGGAACATGGGAAATGGCTTCATGGTAATCGGTATTAAAATCTTCTCCCACTGTGGGGATTTCCTTTACGCCTTTTTGCTCCAGTATTTTTCGGAACTTGGTGTGAATTAAAGCAATGCCTCCGTTGTTTCCCTGGTCTTGTTCCTTTTCGGCCTTGGCGGCACGTTCCAGGTCATCCAGCACCGGGAGCAACGACACGATAATATCAGCAGAGGCGGTTTTGGACAACTCTATGCGTTCCTTGCTGGTGCGTTTGCGGTAATTATCAAATTCAGAAAAGAGCCTCAGAAATTTTTCGTTAGACTCTTCCAGTTTCTTTTCCAGTTCTGCTAACTTTTCAAGGTGCTCATTTTGCAACCTTTCCAGTTCATTTTCCATGGTTTGGGCAGTATCCTCACCTAGTTTACCTTTTTCTTTTTTACCTTGCTGCCCGGTTTTGTTTTTCATGTGGTCTGACGCATTGTCAGTATTTTCATCCTGGTTTTTTGGCCCTGTATGTTCCTGCCTGGTTTCTGTTTTATTTTCTTCCTGTTGATTATTCAGTTTATCTTCCATTTTAGCAACTTCTTGTTTTTTCTTTTTATTAAACTGACCGGAAATCCGCAAATGGCTTGCCAATTATTTAAGAGGGACAATTTGTCAGCCTTACCTTCACAGTCTCCTGATTTCGGCGCCGATATTTTTCAGCCTGGTATCGATTTTCTGATAGCCTCTGTCTATTTGTTCAATGTTGTGAATAACGCTTTTGCCATTGGCACTCAATGCAGCAATAAGCAGAGCCACCCCTGCCCTGATATCGGGAGAGGTCATTTCAAGGGCTTTTAACGGGTATTGCCGGTCGAGCCCGATAACCGTGGCCCGGTGCGGGTCGCAAAGGATAATCTGTGCGCCCATATCAATGAGTTTATCTACAAAAAACAAACGGCTTTCAAACATTTTCTGATGAAGCAGCACGCTTCCTTTAGCCTGTGTGGCCACCACAAGAACGATGCTGAGCAGGTCGGGCGAAAATCCCGGCCAGGGGGCATCGCTTATGGTAAGGATGCTTCCGTCTATGTAAGTATCTACCCGGTAACTATTCTGGTGGGGGATAAAAAGGTCATCACCCCTGAGCTCAAGGTTAATCCCCAGTTTGCGGAATACTTCAGGGATAAGGCCTAGCTGGTCATACCTGACGTCCTTGATGGTGATTTCGGACTGTGTCATAGCGGCCAGGCCAATAAAGCTCCCTATCTCAATCATATCGGGAAGCATACGGTGATTGCAACCCCCGAGCTGGTCTACTCCTTCAATGGTCACCAGGTTGGAACCCACCCCGCTGATTTTGGCCCCCATGCAGTTGAGCATTTTGCAAAGCTGTTGAAGGTAAGGTTCGCAGGCGGCGTTGTAGATGGTTGTTTTTCCTTTAGCCAGGCTGGCTGCCATGATGATGTTGGCGGTACCTGTAACCGAGGCCTCATCGAGCAGCATGTAACAGCCGGAAAGCTGTTCGGCTTCTATCTGGTAAAAAGTGGTTTCGGCATCATAATGAAAGCGGGCTCCGAGTTTTTCCAGCCCGATAAAGTGGGTATCAAGCCTCCTTCTACCAATTTTGTCGCCTCCGGGTTTTGGAATAAAAGCCTTTCCAAATCTTGCCAGCAAGGGCCCAACAATCATTACCGAGCCGCGCAGCTGGCTCACTTTTTTGAGGTAAGTTTCGGTATGAATAAAATCCAGGTCAACATCGTCAGCCTGGAAAGAAAATTCCCCTTCCCGGATTTTTTTTACTTTCACTCCGAAGTCCTTCAGCAGTTCAATAAGTTTATTTACATCCCTGATGTCGGGAATGTTTTCAATAATTACTTCCTCTGGGGTAAGCAGGGTGGCACAGATAATTTGCAGGGCTTCGTTTTTGGCACCCTGGGGAATGATTTCTCCCTTTAATTTTTTTCCGCCGATAATTTCAAAAGAACCCATATTTTTTTCTTTATGGGGTTAAACAATACAAAAGCCTTCCGGACCTGATTACCGGAAAAATTCATATTAAACTTTAGTTTGCGAAGGTAGGGCAAAAATTAAAAAAAATCAGTTTTTCTTGCCTTTGTAATTATGGGATTTTCCGTTGGATGATTTTCCGGGGAACTTCTTCCTTTTTTGCTTGGAAAGGATGTCCGTGGTATTATTTAGCCGGATATTGTCGGTAAGTTTAAGTTTTCCACCCGACAAAACCTCAAGGTGAGATGCAATTTCCTCATCGCTAACCGAGTCGCGGCTCCATGTAAGGAATGATTTTTTCAGGTGATTGGCGATGAGCTTTATTAGTGCCTGTTTTTCCTGCCCTTCTTCCATTTCGCAGGCTTTTTCAATGATGCGCTCAATGTGCCGGCCATAATGCCTGAAGGTAATATCGTTGGCGGAGTATTCCAGCCTTTCGGGCTTGCGGGTAAGTATTTCAGGCGATGGGGTAGGGTAGGGCGAATCCACATCCAGTTTGAAATCGGACATAATAAACAAATGGTCCCACAGTTTGTGTTTGAAATCGCTTACATCCCGCAAATGAGGGTTTAGTTGTCCCATAACATTGATGGTGGCCCTTGCCAGTTGATTTCGCCTATCACGGTCGTCAATGCTCATGATATACTCAATCATTTTCTGAATATTTCTTCCGTATTCAGAAATGTTCATTTTAGAACGCGAAGTGTTGTATTCCATATAATTTTAGTTGAATGGTATCCGGCAGTATAATAACCTATTAGAAGCACCCACCGGGAAGGTTTTCAATATTGTAAGTTGTGAAGAACTTTTAAAATGCTATCCTTAAAACCAAATCCTGCTAACAGCAACATAGAACGGGAAAAAAACTTTATTGTTATTGGTATTATAAAATCAGCAAAGGGGGAAAAAGTTAATTGTCGGGATGCAATTTTATAAAGTTTTGTGCAAATATATCAATTTAACGTTTACGGTTAAAGGATTGATTATAAAATTTTCAGGCGTGCATATTTTAAAAGCAGTTGCTTCTTGCCAAAATTATTAAAAATAACGGTAGCTTTTGCATTGAGTCCTTTGCCTTCGAGGCTCACCACTTTGCCGGTGCCAAACCGCTGGTGCTGTACCTCGGTTTCCGGGGCAAGCTGTTCTGCGGTTAAAATCCCAAAGCCGTTATTGTCGGTGGGTCCTGTGCTAGCGGGAGCAGGTTTGCTTTCTTCCCTCGATGTGATTTTACGGTATTTTTTGCGGCTCTCTTCAAAACTCTCTTTAGGTACATGTTGTTTTTTCTGTGAACGCGGTCCGGCAAGGTAGTGCAAATATTCAGGGTCCAATTCATCGATGAATCGGCTGGGTTCGCAAAAATTAAAATTGCCGTACCTGAAACGGGTTTCCGCATAGCTGATGGTGGCCTGCTTCATGGCCCGGGTAAGGGCCACATAAAAGAGGCGTCTTTCTTCCTCCAGTTCGGTGCGGCTGTTTATGGATAACTGTGAGGGGAAAAGGTTTTCTTCTACCCCGGCAATGAAAACATAGGGAAACTCCAGTCCTTTGGCGGAGTGGATGGTCATCAGGGAAACCTTGTTTTTATCCTCGGGTTTGTCTTTGGTATCAAGGTCGGTGAGCAGGGCAATGTCCTGCATGAATTCATCCAGGGTGCGAAAGGCCGGCTCATCGGTTTCTTCATCGGTTTGGCTAACAAAATCTTTTAACCCGCTGAGCAGCTCCTCGATGTTGTCGCGGCGGTTGATGCTTTCGGGTGATTCATCTTCAAAGTAAAACTTCCGAATTCCGGTTTGATTTACAATCTTTTCTCCCAACTCAAAGGCGTTCAGCTTATAGAGCTGGCCATAAAAACTTTTGATCATGGTAATGAATTCCTGCAGTTTTTTGGTGGTGCCTGCATTGAGCTGCACTTTGAATTTTGCAGGATCGTTGGCCACCTCCCACAGGGGTTTTCCCGTTTCACCTGAGGCGGCCTGCAGCTTGTTGAGGGTGGTTTGCCCTATGCCCCTGGCCGGAAAATTCACCACCCTTAAAAAGGCTTCTTCATCCATGGGGTTAATCACCAGCCTGAAATAAGCCACCAGGTCTTTTACTTCTTTCCTTTGGTAAAAGGACACACTTCCAAATACGCGGTAAGGAATGTTGAGCTTGCGCAGGGACTCCTCCAGCGCCCTTGACTGGGCATTGGTGCGGTACAAAATGGCAAAGGCGTTGTTGGGTAGCTGCTGGTTCATGCGGGTTTCAAATATCCTGGAAGCAATCCAGGATGCCTCTTCTCCTTCGGTAGCCGTTTTGATAACCTGGATTTTTTCTCCAGAATCGTTGCTGGTCCAGACTTTTTTAAATATCTGGTCTTTGTTGTGGGAAATCACGCTGTTGGCAGCGTTTACGATATTCTGTGTGGACCGGTAGTTTTGCTCCAGTTTAAAAAGCTGGTAATCGGGATAATCCTTTTTGAAGTTCAGGATATTGGCAATATTTGCTCCCCGGAAGGCGTAGATGCTCTGGGCGTCATCGCCCACCACGCACAAATTTTCATTGTCGGCGGCGAGTTTTTTCACAATAAGGTACTGAGAAAAGTTTGTGTCCTGGTACTCATCCACCAAAATGTAGCGGAAACGTTTCTGGTACTTGTACAACACATCCGGAAAATCGCGCAGCAACACATTGGTGTTAAAAAGCAGGTCGTCAAAATCCATGGCAGAAGCTTTCCTGAGCTTTTGCTGGTAAAGGCTGTAGATCAGGCCCAGCTTTGGTTTACGCATTTGATTGTCCTGAGTTTGTATTTCAAAGTCCTCGTTGTAGTCCACGGCGGAGATAAGGTTATTCTTTGCATTGGATATCCTGCTCAGCACAAAACCCGGGGCGTAGGTTTTGTCGTCCAGGTTTTGTTCCTTTAAAATATTGCGAATAACGCGCTTTGAATCTTCGGTGTCGTAAATGGAATAATTAGGGGGATAGTTGATTTTTTCTGCTTCTGCCCTCAGTATTCTGGCAAAGATGCTGTGGAAAGTACCCATCCAAAGGCCTTTGGCCCTTGCAGGGTCTACCAGGCTGGCGATGCGTTCGCGCATTTCCCGGGCTGCTTTGTTGGTAAAGGTAAGAGCAAGAATATTGAAAGGAAGAACTTTCCGGCTCAGCAGGTAGGCAACCCGGTAAGTGAGTACACGGGTTTTGCCGCTTCCGGCACCGGCAATTACCATTACCGGGCCCTCGGTGGCTTTTACTGCTTCCTGTTGGGGTTCGTTGAGTTCCTTTAAAAAATCGGGCATTGACTTGTTTTTATTTTGATTTGCAAAGATAGGAAAATTGACTGTGGCCTGTATGCAACCATTAAGGGGTTTTTCAACATTTTGCCTTCTTTTTCCGGGCCTTTTGCCGGTGGGAGAAGCAGGGCATTCCGGAAAATTTTTTTGTGGAAAAAATACTTTATATATTTACCCGCTCAATTTTAAAATTTCAGACAACACAGTATATTATATTAAACCTAAACCAACCGAATTATGAAATTCCAAAAATTTTTCAGATTGCTGCCTTTATGCATGTTTGTTTTTGTGTTTCTTTTTAGCGGCAATTCATGGGCTCAGACCTCCAATGATGAGCTGAAAAAGGGTCAGGAAGAATTGCTCAGGGAGCTTCGCGACCTTCGTTACCGTTTTGATGTGCTGGAAAAATCCATCGATGATGTATTGTGGTTTCACCGTGTAGGCGATGTGGCCCATGTGGACAAGCTTTTCATGGCCGGGCCTCCTCCAAGGGGAGCCGACAAAGCCACCACCCTGCATGAAACCAATCCCATCAAGTTCTGGACCTATGTGTTCATCCCCAAGGACATTGACCCCTCCAAAAAATATCCTTTGCTGGTTTTTCCTCACGGCGGGGTACATGGCGACTTTAATACCTATTATACCCATATCATAAGGGAGCTCATGGCCCAGCAATACATTGTGGTGGCTCCCGAATACAGGGGAAGCACCGGGTATGGCAAAGGGCTTCACCAACTCATCGACTACGGTGGACTGGAAAATGATGATGTGCACGAAAGTATGAAGTTGATGGTTGAAAATTACGATATTGTAGATCCCGACAGGGTGGGCCTCTTTGGCTGGAGCCACGGGGGTATGATTTCCCTGATGGTTGGATTTGACCATCCCGATGACTATCAGTGTATTTTTGCAGGTGTGCCTGTCAGCGACCTCATTGCCCGTATGGGTTATAAGCGCCCGGCTTATGAAATGGACTGGTTCGCTGCAGATCATCACATCGGGCAGGCTGTTCATGAAAACATTGAAGAATACCGCCGCCGCTCTCCAGTATACCATGCCCACAAACTGGAAATCCCTTTGCTGATACACACCAACACCATTGACGAAGATGTGCACGTTTTGGAAGTTCAAAACCTGATAAACACCCTCAAGGCCCAGAATAAACAATTCGAATACCAGGTATTTGAGGATATCCCTGGCGGGCATTCCTTTGACCGCATGGATCACCGCATGGGAAGGGATATACGGTTTAAGATATACAAGTTCCTGGAAAGGTACCTTGATCCTCCCAGAACATTCCGCAATGTTGGCGAAATGGAAAGGGCTGCTTACAGATTTTAAAAGTCATTCCGGAAGGCACTGTATTTTTCCATGGGAGCTTCCGGTGCCTTCCGGACCCAAACAAACCCCAATAGAAACTCCCCCTTTTTATCCAAGCCGGAAGTTGGTTTTTGCAGTTCCTTACCTCCGGAAACTGTAAACCTGATACTTCCATTTTAAGTTTACTCATTTTCCTTCAGAGGTTTGCCGCAAATGTGCATATTCTCTTGTATAATGTGGCTGAAATACAAAAAATATTTCTAACTTTGTGCCCCTCAAAAACAGGAATGTAATCTTTCTGATCTACAGAGAAATTTCATTTTTTCACCTTTCAAAAAAAGCAAAGGTTTTTTTTTGAGTGGGATAAAAGTGTGCCAGGGCCAAAATTATTTTGAAACCATATTGGTTTTCAAAAAATAACTTTTACCTTTGCACTCCCAAAAAACAGAGAGGATAAGATTTAACTTAATAAAAACGAAGTTTTTACAAAATTAACATTACAAAATGCCAACAATACAGCAATTGGTTCGTAAAGGCCGCCAAAAGGTGACATACAAGAGCAAGTCACCCGCTTTGGATTCCTGTCCCCAGCGTCGGGGTGTTTGTGTAAGGGTATATACCACTACCCCCAAAAAGCCTAATTCTGCCATGAGAAAAGTGGCCAGGGTAAGGCTGACCAATGGAAAAGAGGTGAATGCTTACATTCCCGGAGAAGGTCATAACCTTCAGGAGCACTCCATTGTGTTGATACGTGGTGGCAGGGTAAAGGATCTTCCCGGTGTGCGTTATCACATCGTTCGCGGTGCATTGGACACCAGCGGGGTTGAAGGGCGCAATCAGAGGCGGTCGAAGTATGGTACCAAAAGGCCCAAGGCAAAGAATTAATAAAGCAAGCATAAAATTTTTCAGATAACATGAGAAAGTCAAAACCCAAGAAGCGAATATTGCTGCCCGATCCAAGGTTTAACGACATTTTGGTTACCCGTTTTGTAAATAACCTGATGCTGAAGGGCAAAAAGAATTTGGCTTTTAATATTTTTTACGAAGCCATAGATATTGTTTCCGAAAAGACCAAGGAGGATGGCCTGGAAGTTTTCAAAAAAGCTCTGGCCAATGTTACTCCTGCTGTTGAGGTACGCAGCCGTCGTATTGGAGGAGCCACCTTTCAGATTCCTTCTGAAATTCGCCCCGACCGCAAGATGTCCATCGGTATTAAGCACATGATCAATTTTTCCCGCAAACGCAATGAAAAGGGTATGGCAGCCAAACTTGCCGGGGAGATCGTTGCAGCCAGCAAAGAAGAAGGCGGTGCTTACAAGAGAAAAGAGGACACCCACCGCATGGCTGATGCCAACAAAGCTTTCTCTCACTTTAGATTTTAGGAAAAGTTTTTTTAATAATTAATGGCCAGAGATTTACAATATACACGCAACATAGGCATTATGGCGCACATCGACGCCGGTAAGACTACTACTACCGAGCGTATTTTGTTTTATACCGGTGTGACCCATCGCCTTGGCGAAGTACATGATGGTGCCGCTACCATGGACTGGATGGTTCAGGAGCAGGAGCGCGGCATTACCATCACTTCGGCTGCTACCACTACATTCTGGCCTTTCCGTGACAAACAATATAAGGTTAACATTATTGATACCCCCGGGCACGTCGACTTTACCGTTGAGGTAGAGCGCAGCCTCAGGGTGCTTGACGGGGCCATAGCCCTGTTTTGTGCCGTGGGTGGGGTAGAGCCCCAGTCTGAAACGGTTTGGCGTCAGGCCGATAAATATAAAGTTCCCCGTATCAGTTTCATTAATAAAATGGACAGGGCAGGAGCGGACTTTTTCGCGGTACTTAACCAGATCACCAAACGTCTGGGCATGAATGCCGTTCCACTGCAAATTCCTATTGGCAGCGAGGAAAACTTTAAGGGAATCATCGACCTGATCAACAACAAAGCCTATGAGTGGGAAGAACAGTCTTTAGGCTCTGTTTTTGTTGAAGTTCCCATTCCTGAAGATATGCTTGATATGGTTCAGGAATACCGCACAAAACTTATTGAGGGATGTGCCGAAGAAAGTGAGGAACTTCTTGAAAAATTCATTGAAGATCCTGATAGCATTTCGGAAGATGAAATGCTTGACATCATCCGCAAAGCCACCATCGACCTGAGAATTACTCCGGTATTATGTGGCTCCGCCTTTAAAAACAAGGGAATTCAAACCCTTTTGGATGCGGTGATTAAATTCCTTCCTGCCCCTATTGATGTAGAAGCCATTTCAGGGGTTAACCCGAAAACAGAAAAAGCTGAAATACGTGAAGCCAAAGCCAATGCACCTTTTGCAGCACTGGCTTTTAAAATAGCCACCGATCCATACATGGGTCGGCTTTGTTTTTTCAGGGTTTACAGCGGTACTCTCAAATCAGGATCCTATATATGGAATGCTTCCACCAGAAAGAAAGAACGCATTTCCAGGATAGTACAGATGCATGCCAACAAACAAAACCCCATCGAACAAATAGAGGCCGGGGATATTGGAGCAGCTGTTGGTTTTAAAAGCATCCATACCGGCGATACCCTTTGCGACGAAAAACATCCCATCATACTTGAGTCCATGACCTTTCCGGAACCTGTGATAAGTGTGGCCATTGAGCCAAAAACACAGGCCGATGTGGACAAACTTACCCTGGCATTGACCAAGCTTGCAGAAGAAGATCCCACCTTTTTGGTAAAAACCGATCCGGACAGCGGACAAACCATTATCAGTGGTATGGGAGAGCTTCATCTGGAGATTCTTATGGATCGTCTGGTCAGGGAGTTTAAGGTAGAGTGCAACCAGGGAGCACCCCAGGTAGCCTACAAAGAAGCCTTAACTACCACCATCAAACATCGCGAGGTTTATAAAAAGCAAACCGGAGGAAAAGGTAAGTTTGCCGATATTGAATTTGAGATTGGACCTGCCGATGAAGGGGTTACCGGACTTCAATTTGTAAATGAAGTAAAAGGAGGAAACATTCCTAAGGAATTTATTCCTTCAATTGAAAAGGGGTTTAAGCAAGCGATGCAAAATGGAGTAATGGCAGGATTTCCCCTGGAAAACCTGAAAGTAAAGTTGCTGGATGGATCTTACCATTCGGTTGACTCCGATGCCCTTGCTTTTGAGCTGGCAGCCAAAATTGCTTTCCGTAATGCCTGCAAAAAAAGCAATTCTGTTATGCTGGAGCCTTTCATGAAACTGGAGGTATTGACCCCGGAGGAGTATGTAGGAGATGTGGTAGGCGATTTGAACCGCAGAAGGGGCCAGCTGGCCGGCATTTCCAGCAGGGCAAACCTTCAGGTTATCCAGGCCAATGTGCCGTTGGCCGAAATGTTCGGGTATGTGACCAATCTGCGTACCCTAACCAGTGGGCGGGCAACTTCCACCATGGAGTTTTCTCATTATGAGCAAACCCCAAAAGAAATTGCAGATGAGATTATTTTTAAATTATTTGGTGTTAAAGCATAATCGTTTAATTAAAAAGAATTAAACCGTGAGTCAAAGAATTCGAATCAAATTAAAATCTTACGATTACAATCTGGTGGATAAGTCTGCCGAAAAAATCGTTAAAACCGTAAAGTTAACCGGAGCTGTAGTAAACGGACCCATTCCGCTCCCGACCAATAAAAAGATCTTTACCGTTTTGCGGTCCCCTTTTGTTAACAAAAAGGCAAGAGAACAATTTCAGCTGAGCTCATACAAGCGACTGCTTGATATATACTCTACTTCATCCAAAACCGTGGATGCACTCATGAAGCTTGAGTTGCCCAGCGGGGTTGAGGTAGAAATAAAAGTTTAAGAATCATAATCATTATTGCGTAAAGCTAAAATCGACTTGAAATGTCAGGATTAATTGGAAAAAAAATTGGAATGACCAGCATCTATGATGCCTCTGGGAAAAATGTCCCATGCACCGTTATCCAGGCTGGTCCGTGTGTGGTTACGCAGATAAAAACCGTGGAAAGAGATGGCTATGATGCCATTCAGCTTGCTTTTGACGAAAAGAAAGAGAAGCAAACCTCCCGGGCTTTAAAAGGCCATTTTGATAAGGCCAAAACCACTCCAAAACGTGTACTGGCTGAATTTACCCGCTTTGAGAAAGAACATCAAAAGGACTTTGGTGATGTACTCAAAGCAGATGTTTTTATTGAAGGTGAATTTATTGATGTGGTTGGTATCAGCAAAGGTAAAGGCTTTCAGGGTGTTGTAAAACGCCATGGTTTTGCCGGTGTTGGACAGGCGACTCACGGCCAGCATAACCGCCTCAGGGCCCCGGGTTCTCTGGGTGCCTCCTCATGGCCCTCCCGCGTTTTTAAAGGAATGCGCATGGGTGGAAGAACCGGTGGAAACCGGGTAAAGATGATCAACCTTCAGATCATGAAACTTTTGCCTGAGCAAAACATTGTTGTTGTTAAAGGTTCTGTTCCAGGACCCAATGGATCATATTTAATTCTTGAGAGATGGAGTTAGCAGTATATAATATTAAAGGAAATAAAACAGCAAGGACCGTTGCATTAAACGAAGAGATCTTTGCTATTGAACCCAACGATCACGCCATCTTCCTGGATGTAAAACAATATCTTGCCAATAAGCGGCAGGGTACCCATAAGACCAAGGAAAGATGGGAAGTAAAAGGTAGCACCAGAAAACTTCGCCGCCAAAAAGGAACGGGTTTTGCCAGGGTAGGCGATATCAAATCCCCCATATTCAGGGGCGGAGGCCGCGTATTTGGGCCCAAACCAAGAGATTATTCATTCAAGATAAACAAAAAGGTTAAGCGGCTTGCACGCAAGTCGGCCCTGTCTTACAAGATAAAAGACAACAGCTTTCTGGTGGTGGAAGATTTCTCTTTGGAAGAACCCAAAACCAAAAAGTTTGTGGAGATCCTCAAGAACTTCAACCTTGAGAACAAAAAAGCTCTTTTGGTTTTGCCCGAAGGCAACCGCGGCATCGTACTTTCTGCACGCAACCTTCCCAAGGCCAACGTGGCCCAGGCAACAGATCTGAACACCTATATGATACTGAATGCCGACCACCTGCTGGTTTGTGAGAGTTCTGTTAAAATAGTTGAAGACATTTTGCTGAAAAAATAAAACAATGATGGGCTGGAAAAAGATCGGCCCCCTAAACTAAATTTAAAATGGAAGTCTTAATTAAGCCTTTGATAACCGAAAAGATGACAGCGGTAACGGAAAAGTTTCCCAATCGCTATGGCTTCGTTGTTGATAAGCGGGCCAGCAAGTCACAGATCAAACAGGCGGTTGAGGAAATGTACCAGGTAGATGTTGCCTCAGTCAATACCATGGTTTATCTGGGGAAACAAAAAACCCGCTATACCAAAACCGGCATTCAGTCCGGACGCAAACCAAATTTTAAAAAGGCCATCGTAACTTTAGTCGAAGGCCAGACCATTGATTTTTACAGCAATATTTAGTGATATATGGCTTTAAGAAAATTTAAACCCACCACACCCGGTCAGCGCAATAAAATGATTAGCGCTTTTGACGATTTAACTGCCGTAAAACCTGAAAAAAAGTTGGTGGTTGGGAAGAAAAAATCAGGCGGCAGAAACAACAGGGGTAAAATGACCATGCGCTACATTGGCGGTGGGCATAAAAAGAGTTATCGCCTTGTTGATTTCAAAAGAAACAAGGATGGGGTTCCTGCAACGGTTAAAAGTATAGAATACGATCCGAACCGTTCGGCACGCATTGCCCTTTTGTATTATGCTGATGGGGAAAAGCGCTACATTCTTGCCCCGGCAGGCCTGCAGGTTGGACAAACCCTTATGTCAGGCGAAAAGGCCACCCCGGATATTGGAAACACCCTTTTCCTTCGTGATATTCCTTTGGGTAGTGTGGTTCATAACATTGAGCTGCAACCCGGGCAGGGAGGAAAAATGGCACGCAGTGCCGGAACTTATGCCCAGCTGACTTCCAGGGAAGGAAAATATGCAGCATTGAAGTTGCCTTCCGGTGAGATCAGGATGGTTTTGGTTACCTGCAAGGCTACCATTGGCAGCGCTTCCAACCCTGACCACATGCACGAAATGTCAGGGAAAGCAGGCCGCAGCCGCTGGCAGGGGCGCAGACCCCGCACCCGTCCTGTGGTTATGAACCCCGTTGATCACCCCATGGGTGGTGGAGAAGGACGTGCCTCCGGAGGACACCCTAGAAGCCGCAAAGGTTTGCCTGCAAAAGGTTATAAAACCCGCAACCGGAAAAAAGCCTCTTCAAGGCTGATCCTTGAAAGAAGGAAAAAATAATTCATTGTAAACAGGTAAAAGCAATTCATATGAGCCGTTCATTAAAAAAAGGACCCTTTATTCATTACAAACTGGAGAAGAAAGTCCTTGCCATGGCCGCCAGCAGCAAAAAGTCTGTGATCAAAACCTGGTCAAGGGCTTCCATGATTTCTCCAGAATTTGTTGGGCAAACCATAGCCGTGCACAATGGAAATAAATTCATCCCCGTGTACATTACCGAAAATATGGTAGGACACAAACTGGGTGAATTTGCACCCACCCGTATTTTCCGCGGGCATGCCGGAAAAAAAGATAAAGCCAAAAAATAAAATAACGTTTAGCAATGGGATCAAGAAAACATTTAAAGGCTGAAAAACTCAGAGAAGAGAAGAAAACCCAGTACTTTGCCAGGTTAAACAACTGCCCCACCTCGCCCAGGAAAATGCGCCTGGTTGCCGACATGATCAGGGGTAAGGATGTAGATAAAGCCCTTAGTATATTAAAGTATACCAAAAAAGAAGCCGCCCAGCGCCTTGAAAAGTTGCTGTTGTCGGCTATCGCTAACTGGCAAAACAAAAATGAAGGTGTCAGAATTGAAGACAGCAACCTTTACGTAAAAACCATCTTTGTTGACAGTGGCCGTGTGTTGAAAAGACTGCGCCCTGCTCCCCAGGGTCGTGCACACCGGATCCGTAAAAGATCCAACCATGTGACCATTTTTGTTGACAGTAGAAATAAAAACGAGAACG
>SLRE01000088.1 GCA_007131125.1 Bacteroidales bacterium
AAAAAACAGCCCTACCAGGAAAAGACAGAGGGCGGCACCAAAAGGATCTCTCACAACGGCAATCAGGCCTCCTTCGACAAATTCGGATGATGCACCGAGAATGGTTTCCGAACCAAACCAGGTGGCAAATAAAGTGGCGGATGCAATATAAACAGGCAACCGCCGGCCTGCCAGAAGGTAGTCTTCGGTATTGCGCACCAGCCTTGCGGCCAATAACCCGACCACCATGGTGATCACAAGGTAAAGGATGACAAATACAACCATTTTAAAACCTGTGTTTAACCAGTTTCAAAAATAAATAAAATCGGATTTTTTGAAGCCCGGGGGGTGCAAAAGTTTTTACCCTTACTTAAGAGAAAAAAAGAAGAAAATGGCTGGAAGACTTATGGTTTGGCTAAGTAGTAGTATTCTTTATTTTCCTGGTAAAGATCTTTAAATTCTTTCTGTTTCAGAGGGGTCCCGTTTTTAAACCAATCTTTGATGGGAAAGATATTTAGCCGGCATTCTTCAGTAAGGTATTTGTAAAACTCATCCGGATCGGTATTGTAATAATCACTGGCACCAAGGCCAAATTCAAAAATCACCAGGGGCCGGCTTTTTCTGAGTATCCTCTTTGCCCCCTTCAGCACAGGAAACTCCGCTCCTTCCACGTCAATCTTGATCAGGTCAATTTTCAGGTCTTCAGGCAGCAATTGGTCCAATGTTTTAACATTGACTTCAAGTTTTTGTATTTCCGGATTGTTGATATGATATTTTCTCTTTTTCAGGCCGCTAAAAGCAGGGGCATTCTTTACGTAATGGAAAGTTGAAATGCCTTCTTTTTCTGCCAGGGCATATGGCAGGATATTGGCTTTGCCGGAGTATTTTTTCTGAAGAAAACGGAACAATTCCGGGATGGGCTCAAATGCGTAGTGCTGCCCTTCAGGTGCATATTTCAACATTTGGCTCAATACCTCTCCCCTATGGCTGCCAATGTCAATGCAATTGGAGTCGGGTTTAAGAAAACGCCGCATCAGCCGGTTGGTCAGCCGGTCGTATTCCATGTTTTTGGTGAGGTCAATATTTAACCAGGCCAATGCTTTTTTCACCATTCCTTTAAGAAGCATACCTTTATTGTTTTTGGGCAGTTTTCTTTTGAGCAATCATATTAAAAACAGGATACTTCCTGCTTTTCCCTTCTTCCTTTTTTTCTATCTCAAAAAAGATCTCATGAGATATTTCCCTGAATCCTTTTTTCTCAAGCAATCCTTTGAGGTATTCACGGCTAAAACCATGGTGACCTCTAAAATCCGGTGCAAAGTTATGAAAAGAACCGTCTTCCTTAACCAGGTCGCCGATGCAAAGGTAACCTTCCGGAGCAATGGCATCATGAAAAATATCCAGGGCTTTTTCCAATTCAGGAATGTGATGAAGGGTCATCAGGGTGTAAATCACATCCAGGTTTTTTTCAGGAAGGGCATCCCGGAAAACATCCATTAAATAAGGCTGCATTTTATTAATTTTCTGATTGCCAATCTTTTCCCTTAAGACCTCAATCATGCCTTGTGAGTTATCCACCAAAATGATTCTATAAAAAAAATCTTTCAGGAAAAAACTAACCTGCCCTGTACCGCAACCAAACTCCATGGCCTTCCATTCAGGGCCGGGCTGTATGTGGGCAGCAATGTTTTCTGCAAAAGCTTTTGCACGTTCAATTTTTACGGGGTCACTGTCCCATTCTTTTGCCCTGTGATCAAAATCCATAATTGATGCCTGACGGTATTGTTTTCGACTCCTGCCTGAGAAGCAGGAAGTGTATTGAATAAAAAAATTAATGCAAAAGTAAGAAACAAATCAATGTTTCTGCCATAAAACAACAAGAACTTTGCACCCAATGCGAGGATGCAAAGTTCGGAAAGTTGTGCACACTGTTTAACCATGCGGTTAACCACTACATGCCTCTCCTGTTTTGGCAGTTGTCTTTTAACGAGCGGAAATCCTTGCTCCTGTGGATGAATTAAATTCGGTCATGAGGGGATCGCCGGTATAATTGACAACGCTTCCCGCACTGGCATTAACTTTTAAGCTGTTGGTTGCATAAACTTCATTTCGTGAACCTGCCGTGGTGGTAATGACGCAATCTTCAGTTTCAAGTTCATAAGCTTTTAATTCTGAACCGGCCAGACTTGAAGCCACCATTTTGCGAACCTGTCCTGACAGGGTGGCTGATGCTCCTGCCATCAATTCAAGGGCGATTTCATCAAAATAAAGATTAAGGTCACTGATTGCACCGGCTTTTAGTATATGTGACAGGATCTCACCCCTCAGCGGGGTTTCTGAGGTTACCCTTGCTCCTCCGGATGCGGTTAGCGACTCAAGTTCCATCAGGGACACTTCAATGTTAAGGGTTTTATACCTTCCAATGGTTTCTTTCAGGTAAACCTTAAGGGTATTGTTTTCCACTTCGGCAATAATCAACTCCATAAGGTTATCATCTGCTTCGATGCTCAAAGAATGGTCCTGCGTCTGGCTCAGGGTCATGTTCATCCTGCCCGACACATCAATGGCCGAAAAAGCCGGAACATCAACCTGCCGGGTAATTACATTACCGCTGCCTATAACCAGGTCCCTGGTGATGGCTGAGCGGAAAACGGCCATAGTTACAGTTACTGCTATCAAAATAATGATGAGGGCTGCCAGTAGAATTTTATTCGTTGTTTTCATAATTTTTTCTTTTTTGTTCCGGTAATATCCTGAAAAAGTTTGGTGTTTCTTTTTCAGGATATTCCGGTGATTAATTCATGGTTTGCAAAGGGTTTTTTTAAAAGTTTATCAGGTATTAATTGCTGATTTCCTTCCGGTATTTGCTGTAATACTTATTAAGGTCTTCAAGGGTAAGGTTAAGCAGCTCGAGGGAATGAAAAACTTTGGGCAATTCTTCCCTTACAAACTGTTCCTTTTTCAACTCCCGGGTTTTCTCAAATCCACCATCGGCAACGAAATAACCTATGCCTCTTTTGTTGAAAATGATGCCTTTATCCTGCAGGTAGTTGAAGGTTCTCATGGCGGTGTTGGGATTCACCTCCACTTTTACAGCGATTTCTCTGATGGAAGGGATCTTCTCCCCTTCCTGCCATTTCTTCTGCAAAATGTTTTCGCAGAAATAGTCGGCAATTTGCAAATATATTGCTTGATTTTCATTGAATTCCATAATTACACCTGCCTTTCTTTTAAACTGAACCAGGTTGTGACCAGGAAAAACGGAACCGTAACATAATTGAACACAAGGCTGGCCACAGCGGGTATCTGACGTAAAAATAGGTTTTCGATTGCCGGATAAGAATCATTTTCTGAAATGTTAATCTGCATATTCATATCCCACTCCGAAAACAAAATATAGCCGGTAATTCCCATGTAAATATTGATGATCATGGAAACAACAAATAAAGCCAGCAGGGTTTTCAGGAAGTTGTTTTTCCTGAAATATGCGGCCCCTAAAAGGAATACCGATTGGGTAATAAAATAAACCTTAACTGCCTGGAAACTTCCCTTGGAGAATATTCCCTGGAAGGGTGCCAGGTCTAAAGTAAGGTTCATGATCAGGTTGGCAAGAAACACCATCAATGCCATGGCAATCAGTGCAATGGCAGGGAAAAGAAAAGCACTAATGGCCCATGCGCTGGCCAGCCTTTCGGTGGTTGACACCGGCAGGGTCAGGTAATTGTAACTTTTTGGTGCCGTATGCAACTCATTGAACATGTTACTGGTAAAAATGTACCCCCCAATAAACATTACAGCAAAATATAAACCTGTCAGGTTGTTGAGGTTTTCGGGGTTAAAATAAGCCACCAGCAGGGAAATGATAAGTAAAACCCCTGCCACGGCACCAAAAGCGATGAGCAGACTCAAGGTGTTGGAAAGAATCTGACGCCTCGACAAAAGATAAAAGCGCCTAAAGCTAAAAATTGTTGGGTTTTCCATGGTTGTCTATTTTTCAAAAATGTTATTAATCTTTGTTTTGTTAGTTACCACCCCATTAAACAGCAATTCAAGGTCTATTTTGGTTTCTCTGTTTCCGGGATTGGTAAAAATGCCGTTATGCCCTCCGAAAGTTTCTTCAGCATAAAGGGGTTGTTCGTTTTCCTTAAGCTCCTTGCGGGTTTCAAAAAGCAGGTGGGTGCTGATACTTTCCACACTTTGATGGAAAATAATTTGCCCGTTGTCAATGATAATTACCGGGTCAATAAGGCTTTCCAGGTCGCGCACCTGGTGGGTAGAAATTATCAGGCACTGGTCCTCGTTAAGGGAAGCGGCGATTACCCGCCTGAACTGGCTTTTTGATGGGATATCAAGGCCGTTGGTGGGTTCGTCCATCAGCAATAGCCTGGAACTGGTTGCAAGCCCGAAAGCAAGCAGAAATTTTTTCTTTTGCCCGAATGAAAGCTGGTTAAGTTTACTGTTTTTGTCGAGTTGGAACTCTTTCAGCAACCAGTCCATTTTTTCATGGTCAAACCTGTAATAAAAAGGTGAATTAATGGAGATAAAGCTTGCAATCTTAACGGGCGGTAAGTAATATTCTTCAGGAATTATGCAGATATCCTGAAGAACCTCCGGCTTGCGGTCTTTGGACGCCATACCGTTTACATTGCAGTCTCCGGATTGGGGAAATACCAATCCGGCAATGATCTTCAGCAGGGTGGTTTTTCCTGCTCCGTTTTTTCCGAGCAATCCATAAATATTACCCGGCTGTAATTCCAAATCCAGATCCCTGAAAAGCGTTTGCTTTTTGGTATATCCGAATTTTAATTTTTCTATGTGAACCATCATTGTAATGTTTTAGTGTTCTACTTTTCTAATACACCACAAATGTAAG
>SLRE01000160.1 GCA_007131125.1 Bacteroidales bacterium
AAATTGTTTTTTCAGAAAATCTTAGGATAAATGGAAGGATTATACTCATGCATCATTTCATAGATTTTCTCAAACACATCTTCTGCGTTAGGGTTTGAGAAATAATCTCCGTCGGTGCTGTAAGCTGCCCGGTGTTCTTTGGCTGTAACGGTGGAAGGTTCAGCATCCAGGTAGCGGTAACCTTTTTGTTCTTCCAGCACTTTTTGCATCATAAAAGCGGTGGCACCACCGGGCACGTCTTCGTCGAAAAACACAATTTTGTTGGTTTTTTTCAAAGATTGTACGATGGTCTGGTCCAGGTCAAAAGGAAGCAGGGATTGTATGTCGATCAACTCTACCGAAATACCAAACTCCTTGAGCTGCCTGATGGCATCCTGGGCAATCCTCACACAAGAGCCATAGGTAACCAGGGTAACGTCATCTCCTTCATGCAGAATTTCTGCCTTACCAATGGGTGTGGTAAACTCTCCAATGTTTTCAGGAAGTTCTTCCTTGAGGCGGTAAGCGTTGAGGGGCTCAATGATCAGGGCCGGATCATCGCTTTGCATCAGGGTGTTGTAGAATCCGGCGGCCTGTGTCATGTTGCGGGGCACAAGCACATGCACTCCCCTGATGGAGTTGATAACCATGCTCAGCGGGCTTCCCGAATGCCAGATACCTTCCAGGCGGTGGCCTCGGGTGCTGATGATAAGGGGTGCTTTTTGTCCGCCCACCGTGCGGTAATGCAGGGTGGCAAGGTCATCGCTGATCACCTGCAAGCCATAGAGCAGGTAATCAAAATACTGAATCTCTGCTATGGGCCGCAAGCCCCGCATGGCCATTCCCAGGCCCTGCCCGATGATGGTGGCTTCGCGTATGCCGGTATCGGCAATTCGAAGGGTTCCGTATTTTTTCTGCATCCCTTCCAGGGTTTGATTTACTCCTCCGATGTGGCCCACGTCTTCACCAAAAATCAGGGCTTCCGGATATTTTGAGAAGATCTTGTCGAAATTTTTTAACAGGATTTCCCGGCCATTCACCATTTGGGGCTTTTCGGGAAATTGCGGTTTTATTTCAGGTACTTTAAAGGGAGAAAGCGCAGACTGGCTGTAAAGATGAGAAGAATAGCGCAGCTGGTCGTTTTCAAATTCCTCTGCCAGCCACTTGGTAATAATCTCTTTTAAAGAGTTTTCCGGAGTACAGGTGTTGCAGATCAGCCTGAGAATCTTTTTCCCGGTGGAGATGATGTCCTTGCGGATGGGTTCACCGATGCGGCCCAGTTCCTGAAGCAGTTGGTCAATTTTTTCCACTTTCAGGCATTTGCAGGAAGAGATATTTACTTTTTCAATAAAATCCTTTCGTTTTTCCAGGATGGGTTTCTGGAAGTTGCTCCATGCCTTGCGGCGGGCTTCTTTAACGTCTGCCACTGCCTTTTTCTCAATTTCATCCAGGTCCTTTTCTCCGGCAATGTTGTTTTCCAGCATCCAGAAGCGCATCTGCCGGATGCAATCGTGTTCTTCTTCCCACTTCAGCCGTTCAGGAGACTTATACCTTTCGTGCGAACCGCTTGTGGAGTGCCCCTGGGGCTGGGTAACTTCGATTACATGGAAAAGCACCGGAACATGTTCTTTACGGCAAGCATCCACTCCTTTTTTATACATATCGATCAGGCCCTGGTAATTCCAACCTTTTTCCCGGAAGATCAACATGCCCGTTTCGCTTTTCTTTTTCTTTTCAAAACCTTTCAGGGCTTCTGATATGCTGCTTTTTACAGTTTGATATTCTATGGGAACGCTTATTCCGAATCCATCGTCCCATACCGATAAAGCCAGGGGTACATTCAGCACGGCAGCGGCATTCATGGTTTCAAAAAAGTGGCCTTCGCTGGTACTGGCGTCTCCAATGGTGGCAAAAGCCACCTCGTTTCCGTTTTTGCTGAATTTTTTACTGTCTTTCAGCTCTTTCACATTGCGGTAAATGTTGGAGGCCATGGCAAGTCCCAGGGCCCGGGGCATTTGTCCGGCAGTGGGGGAGATGTCGGCCGATGAATTTTTCATGGCCGTCAAATCATTCCAGTTTCCTTCTTCATCAAGGCTGCGGGTGGCAAAGTGGTTGTTCATCATACGGCCCCCGTTGGCGGGATTGGCCTCCAGGTCGGTATCTCCGTAAAGCTGGCTGAAAAACTCTTCCAGGGTCATCATTCCGGCAGCCAGCATAAAAGTCTGGTCGCGGTAATAACCCGATCGCCAGTCTCCTTCTTTAAATGCTTTTGCCATGGCCAGCTGCGGTATTTCCTTCCCGTCTCCGAAAATGCCGAATTTGGCTTTGCCGGTAAGCACTTCCCGCCGGCCGAGAATGCTTGCCTGCCGGCTTTCATTTGCAATACGATAGTCGTTGAGTATCTCTTTTTTTTGTGCGGAGGTAAATTGTTTTTTCCTGGGTGACATAGTTTTTCAGTTGCCTTTGAATCGGTTTTTCGGTTTTGTTAAGAAACGGCCATAGGAATCCACGGCCGCTCAAAAATAGCAAAAAAATAATCTATTTGGCTTTGCCAACAATACAAACGTAGTATGCTTGATTTTGTTTGCTTCAGGCATGCTCCAATTCATTTTTGCATAAACCGGAACATTCATTTCCCCGATCTAACTGAAGGTGTCCCTTGCTTCTTTGCCCAGGTTGTTGAGGTTGGATTTTACCGATTCAAACTCTTCCTTTACAGATTGCTTGATGTTGGAAATGTTGACTTTTTTCCCTCTCATTTCCAGTTTTTCTGCGGTGGTGCGGGCCATAGGCACCACAATCCACATGATGATGTAAAGAATCAGTCCAAAGCCCATAAGAAAAAACACCACGAAAGCCAGGCGGATCCAGGTAGGGTCTGTTTGGATGTAAGCTGCCAGACCTGAACAAACCCCTCCGATGTAGCGATCATCCGGGTTGCGGTAAAGCCTTTTGGGGATGTTTTCAGTTTCTGGCTCGTAGGTATAATTTTTCTGTTCTCCGGCGTCTTCTTCGGTTTCTTCTCCGCTAATCTGCCCGGGATCGCCAAGCTGACTGATCACCTCTTCCACATCGGCAAGGGTGATGGTTTGCCTGTTGTCTTTTTGTTTTTCCCGGAATAATTCCGCTACCCGGTTCTCAATGTCGGCAATAACTTCTTCGCTGCCCACATCGCGGGAAATGTGGCGTTTTACATTTTCAAAATACGCGTGAAGCCTTTCAAAGGCATCTTCATCAATGTTGAAGACTATTCCACTGATATTGGCGGTTATGGTTCGTTTCATGGTTGCAATTTTTTGGGATAATAATTCGGTTAACTTGTTTTCTGCAATTTCTTCCCTGCATTTTCAGGAAAGAAAGAGCCTGTTATATCAATTGTTTTCAGGTTTTGTTTGTTTGCAAAAGGCTCAATTCTTTTTTGGTTGCATGCATATTCCATAACATGGCTTTGTGGGGTGTCCAATAATTGTTCATGACCCCTGTATTGGCTTACTCCTGCAATCATCACAAAAAACAGCAGGATCAACCCGGAAAGCCAAAGAATAAAGGTTACAGGCCCCAGGTATTTCCAGCTGGTTTTGAACTGAAATGCCATCATGGCCCCAATGTAGATCAAAACCAGGAAAGGGATGCCCAGGGAAAGCAGCAGGGCAATTGTTGCAAATATTACCATGCGGGGACTGATAAAGAAAGTATCCATTACAGAATGGAAATTAAAAAGAAAAGGCCGTTCGTCCAGGTGAAGGGTAAAGGGACCTCCGAAGAGAGAAAACAGGAACCCTATTAGCAAAACCAGTCCTGCCAGCAGGACTACCAGCCCAACAACGATGGCAACGATCCTGAAAAGAACACTGAAAAACTCATTGGCATTGCTTTTTACTCTTTTCCTGTAAACCTGCTCTTTTTGGGCCTCTTCCGGGGTTTCGGCGGATGGCTTTACTCCGGCCATTTCTTCTCTTATGGAACGCTCAATATTGGAAAGATTCGGGGCCTCTCCGCGCATTTCGAGTTTTTCGGCAGTGGTGCGGGCCACGGGAATAACAATCCATAGAATAATGTAAAGTAGCAGACCGAACGACATAAACAGTGCCAGCAGAAATGCCACCCTGATCCAGGTGGGGTCAATGTTGAAAAATGCACCCATACCCCCGCAAACTCCACCGATAAACCGGTCATCGGGGTCGCGGTAAAGTCTTTTGTTCACGGTTTGGGTGGTATACTCCGTTTCAGGACGTTTTTTTTCACCGGGTTCTTCTTCGCTTATTTGAGCCGGTTCTCCAAGTTGGTTGATGACTTCATTCACGTCTCCAATGGAAATGACCTCTTTGTGCCCTTTTAACTTCTGGTCAAACATTTCAGCAATCCTGCCCTCAATGCCCGACACGATCTCATCGCTTCCTTCCTCCTTGCTGAAATGCCTTCTCAGGGTCGCAAGGTATGCCCCCATTTTGTTGTAGGCATCTTCGTCAAGGTAAAATACCATTCCGCTGATGTTGGCTGTGAGTGTTTTTTTCATGGTTCCTGTTTTTCAGGTATTTGCTTTATGGTGAATTGTATTTATTTGTAAATTTAAGAAGAACTGGTTGTATAATTCACTGCTTCAACCAGGTCATTCCAGGTTTTTCGCAATTCTTCCAGAAACTTTTCCCCCAGGGGAGTCACAAAATAATACTTTCGGGGTGGCCCGCCAGTTGACTCTTCCCACCGGTAGGAAAGCAGCCCGTCGTTTTTCAGTCGGGTAAGCAAAGGGTAAATGGTGCCTTCCACCACCAGGAGCTTCGACTCCTTCAGGGTTTGTATCAACTCCGATGCATAGGCCTCTTTATTTGCCAGCAATGACAAAATGCAAAATTCAAGCACCCCTTTTCGCAT
>SLRE01000167.1 GCA_007131125.1 Bacteroidales bacterium
CCTGCCAGCAGGGGGTCGATGGTACCCAGCAGCAGGTTGGCAGAGTAGCCACCTGACACACCGGCAAAAGCCGCGGCAATACCTGCAATGGGGTGTCGCCCCACAGCAAGGAAGATCATCCCTCCCAGGGGAACCAACACCACATAACCAACTTCACTGGCGGTATTGGAAAGAATTCCGGCAAAAACGATGGCAAATGTGAGCAGTTTTTTGGGTGCCGAAATAACCAGTAATCGGAGCCCGGTTGACATCAGCCCGCTGGCTTCGGCAATACCGATTCCCAAAAGGGCAACCAATACCGTACCCAAAGGGGCGAAGGAGGTAAAGTTGGTTACCATGTTGGTAATGATCAAGTGAAGGCCTTCGTTACTCATCAGGTTCACGGCCTCTATCGTTTCTCCAGTTCCGGGATGCACCGTGGTAACATTGAATATAGAGACCACCCAGCTAAGAAAAATAATGGCAAGGGCAAATATGGCAAACAGGGTGGCCGGATGTGGAAGTTTGTTTCCCACGCGCTCTATGGCACCCAGCATCCTCGGAACAAATCCGCTTTGGTTTTCACTCATAATGTAAATAGAATTAAGTGTTCAAAATAATTATGATGGTATTCCTTTAAAAAGCATCAAAAATAAAGGGCCAAAAATAAATAATTTACAGCAACCCTTAAAAGAAAATGGCTGACCGGTCAAACCGCAGGCATGATAAAAGCTCTTAACCATCAGAATATTTTTTCCCTTGCCAGGTTTCCTGCAATTCCAGTTCTTTTTCAATCAGGTTTAACACCTGGTCAGCTCTGATCATACCCCAGCTTTTTCCCGCATTCAATGCCGGGGGAACTTCGCCTGAAAACCTTTCCAGGCTGATGTCCGGTCGTAACCTTTCCAGAAAACGCACAATAAATTCCACATATTCTTCCATGGAAAAAAGCTCAAAACGCCCGGGATTGTTTTGATATTCCTCTGCCATCGGTGTATTTTTTACAATCTGCAACTGATGGAATTTAATGGATTTCAGCGGGAGTTTGTTAATAAAAGACACCTGATCCAACATTTGCTTCCTGGATTCCCCGGGCAGACCAAATATCATATGCCCCCCGGTCAAAAGACCTTTTTGTGCAGTCAACTTTGTGGCATTGGCCGAATCTTCAAATGTATGCCCCCGGTTAATCCGATTGAGGGTTTCATCATAACAGGACTCAATGCCGTATTCTATTTTAACAAAAAATTTTTCTGACAACCCGGCAAGATAATCCAGTTTCTCTTCATCAACACAATCGGGACGTGTACCAATTACGATGCCCGATATCTCCGGGTGTTCCAGGGCCTCCGGGTAAATCTTTTTCAGCCTGTCAAGCGGAGCATGGGTGTTGGAATAAGCCTGAAAATATGCAGCAAAGATCCTTGATTTCCGGTAGCGTTTCTTCAAAAAGGTAAGGCCCTTATTCAGCTGGTCATTAATGGAAAGATCAGGATGGCAGTAGGAAGGGTTGAAGCCTTCATTATTGCAAAAGTCACATCCCCCGTAACTGATGGTTCCGTCGCGATTGGGACAGGTAAAACCGGCATTGACAGCCACTTTTTGAATCCGGCTGCCATAGGTTTTGCGGCAATAGTCCGCCCATGAATTAAATCTTCGGCTGTTACCCCAGGGGAAAATCAAAATAAAAAAGTTTTGGCAAAATTAAACCAAATCCCAATGGTTTACAAAAAGCATTTTTTTCTCTCACTGATAAAAATTAAATAATTATTTATCAAATACTTACAAGTCAAACTTTGCCCTAACTCATAATTTTTATACCTTTGAACCTCCAAAACGGAGGTTAAAAAACTAAATGCACTATTTAGACATACTTGTTTTTGCTCTGTACATGATGGGGGTAATAGGAATCGGGATTCGGTTCCTTATATTGAACAAAGGAGTAGATGATTACTACGTTGGAGGCCGCAAAATCGGGAGTGTTCATATAGGTCTTTCGGTTGTTGCCACCGATGTTGGAGGAGGCTTTTCTATCGGCCTCGGGGGACTGGGTTTTATCATGGGCCTTGCCGGTTCCTGGATGCTCTTTACCGGATTAATAGGTGCCTGGTTAAGCGCCGTTTTGCTGATCCCCCGGGTTAAAAAAATTGAAGAAACCAAACGGTTTTTCACCTTCCCCCAGTTTTTAGGCAGCTTTTACAGCCCACAGGTAGCCTTGCTGGCCGGATTTATTTCAGCCATCGGGTATCTTGGGTTTACCAGCTCGCAGATTCTTGCAGGGGCCATTCTGGCAGAAGCCACCTTTATTCCCCATCTCGACCGCCAAACCGCCCTTATCATCATGGGCATTATCGTGATCGTATACACTGCCATGGGGGGCATTAAAGCGGTTATTTACACCGACACCATTCAGTGGATCATTTTGATGTCGGGATTGGTTTTTATTGGAATACCCATAGGATTTTTTGCTGTTGGCGGCATGGAAGGAATAAGGGAAGTGCTTCCTGCTGAATATTTTAGCATGAGCAATGTTGCATGGCAGCAACTTTTAAACTGGGCAGTGACCATTATACCCATCTGGTTTGTGGGGATGACCCTCTACCAGCGGATCTATGCCTCCCGCAACAAAAAGCAGGCTCAGCGTGCCTGGTATGTGGCGGGTTTGTTTGAGTGGCCCATTATGGCTTTTATGGGGGTATTGCTTGGCCTTTTTGCCAGGGTTGCCATAGCCCAAGGTTTGTTCGGGTACCTGGGTTACGATGCCGCCGGAGATATTGATGCAGAAATGGGGCTTCCCCTGCTGCTCCGTACTGTTTTACCGGTTGGTTTGATGGGCCTGATGATGGCCGCCTATTTCTCTGCCATCATGTCCACAGCCGACAGCTGCCTGATGGCATCTTCTGGAAACTTCCTTACGGATATTCTTTCACGTTGGTTTAAAATCCCCGAAAGTCGTAGAAAATTCCTCTGGATATCGCAGGCATTGACCCTTGTTTTAGGAACAATTGCCCTTTTACTGGCCACCAAAATGCCCAATGTACTGGAGCTAATGCTTTACTCCTATGCTTTTATGGTATCAGGATTGTTTGTCCCGGTAATCGGGGCCCTGTTTTTGAAAAAGGCTAGTTCCACGGCTGCATTCTGGGCTATGCTGCTGGGCGGGGGCACCACCATTACCCTGATCATTGGCGGATGGAACCTGCCGCTTGACCTGGATCCCAACATTTTTGGGATTAGTTTGTCTTTTATTACTTTTTCAATTATTAACTTTACAAAAACCAAATAAACTTTAAGTTATGGAATTTAACCATTACACACCGCAAAACCCAATTCCCGAAAAGGAGAAAAAAGAAGTTGCAGATTTTCTGTATGAACATTTGGATCAGTTTGGGGATGAGCACGAATACATTATGAAATGCCTGAACTTCGCCATGGATGAAAAAAACAAATTTGGCGGGTTTATTCTCGTTTCAAGAGACACGGAAAAAATTACCGGGGCTGTAGTTTACAACAAAACCGGTATGGGCGGATACATTCCCGAAAACATCCTGGTATACATTGCTGTTCATAAAGAATACAGGGGAAAAGGACTTGGCAAGGAATTGATGCTGAAATCCTTTGAAAAAGCCGACGGAAACATCAAACTGCATGTGGAGCCGGAAAACCCCGCCAGGTATCTTTATGAAAAACTCGGCTTTACCAGCAAATATCTCGAAATGAGATTAAACAGATAAATAATTTATCATGGCAGAAATAGTTATCAGCCGAAAGAAGTTGAAACACAATTTTGACTTCCTGGAAAACATTTTCAGCAAACATAACATAAAGTGGGGTATTGTTACCAAGCTTTTGTGTGGCAACCCCATGTACCTCAAGGAAGTGATCGACCTGGGTGCAAGGGAGCTGATGGACTCCAGGATTTCAAACCTGCGCACCATCAAACGGATTGACCCTGATGTTCGAACCATCTACATCAAGCCCCCTCCGCGCAGGAGCATCCGCAGCCTGGTTAAATATGCCGATGTGAGCCTGAATACCGATTTGGAAACCATGAAACTGATTTCCGAAGAGGCAGTTAAACAAAATAAAAAACACCAGGTGATCATCATGATTGAAATGGGTGAGCTGCGCGAAGGGGTAATGGGAGAAAACCTGATCAATTTTTATGAAAAGGTTTTTAAGCTTCCCAACATAGAGATCGTTGGTTTTGGCACCAACCTGAACTGTCTTTACGGGGTAATGCCATCAAGGGACAAGCTGATACAGCTTAGCCTTTACAAGCAGATTGTGGAAACCAAGTTCAACAAAAAAATTGCCTGGCTTTCGGGAGGTACTTCGGTAACCATCCCTATGCTGTTTAAAAAGCAGGTTCCTCCCGGTGTAAACCATTTCCGGATCGGAGAGACCCTGTACTTTGGCGCCAACCTGTTTACGGGCAAAACCATCAAAGGCATGAAGGATGATGTAATCACCTTTCAGTCGGAGATCATTGAGCTAATCGAAAAGCCCATTGTGCCGGAAGGCAACCTTGCTGAGAACCCCTCAGGAGACACCTTTGAGATTGATCCTGAAGATTACGGAAAGACTTCCTGGCGGGCATTGCTTGATGTGGGGCTTTTGGATATCAGCCCCGAATTTCTTATTCCTCGTGATAAGAATATGGAAATAGCCGGAGCCAGTTCCGATATACTGGTTATCGACCTTGGTAAAAACCCGAAAAAATACAAAGTGGGCGACTTTATCAAATTCAAGCTAAAGTATATGGGAGCCCTTGGGCTTTTCAATTCCGACTATATCATCAAAAGGCTGGAAGACTGATCAGCGAATGCGATCGGCCGACCTTACCAGTTCCTCATCTTTACGGATA
>SLRE01000308.1 GCA_007131125.1 Bacteroidales bacterium
AAAAAGGGTGTTTGCCGGTTGGCAAACACCCTTTGTTTGTTTTTTTTCAGGCTTTTTCAGAGAAGGTCTTTGGCCGCAGCCAGGGCTTTGTCGTAATCCGGATGGTTGGATGCTTCTTTTACAAACTCCACATAACGCACCATGTCAAACTGGTCGATCACAACAATTCCTCTTGTAAGCAGGCGATACTCCTCCATAAGAAAACCATACTTCACACCGAAGTCCGTGTCTTTATGATCGGAAACCGTAACAATTTTGTCTATGCCTTCGGCTGCGCAAAATCTTTTGAGGGCAAAAGGCAGATCGCAGGTAATATGAATAATCTGAATCCCCTCAAGTTTGGATGCCTCCAGGTTGAACCGGCGGATTTGTTCTGCACATACATCGGTATCGATACTTGCAGAAGAAGAAATAATCCTGACTTTTCCCTGGTATTCGCTTAGCCTGAAAGGTTTAAAATCAATGGTTGAGGCGATAAAGTTTTTGGCATGGTTTCCCACTTTCACCATTTTCCCGAGCAGGGTCACCGGGTTGCCGCCAAAAGTTACTACATTAGAATTTCTCTTCATAGCTAATGTTTTTTGATATGACCAAAAATAGAAATTTTTCATTAAAATAAAAATAATTAAGGGCAAAACATGTTTTTTCACCTACCAGCAATTATCGAAAAACCCCACAGAGTTTAATAACAGCCATGTTTCACCCACAGGTGGTTAGCCAAAAGAAAAAAAAGAAAAAAAAGCCGGGTGGTTTTCCCGGCTGTATTACTAATATTTATTTCCTGTCGAAGAAAGGATTTTTTGAGGAAGCACTCAGTGGAATGCCGTAAATTATTTTGATATCTTTCCCCAGCAGCTCCAGCTCCCTGGCAGCTATTCCAATGGTGTACATAATGCGGTTGTCTACCCTGAAATCCATGGCAACACTAACTGCAGAACCGATGGCAATGCCCAGGTCTCCTGTATTGAAAGCACAGGGTACTTCGGGATGCTTGTTTTTTTCTTCACAGTTTTCAAATCCGCAAATACCGCAAAGTTTTAATCCCAGGCTGCTGATTTGGCTGCCCATGATCACCACCACATCGGCAGAGGTACGAATATTATTGGCATCTCTGGTAAAAATTTCATTCTGCTGCTTCTCACCAATCTCTTTCATTTTTTTTGCCAGCAACTGAATATCACTACCGGTGAGGATGGACATGGCCATATTGTTTACCCCCCTTGCCTTGGGGGCAGTTCTTGCCGCAACGATCATTTTTTTTGCAACACTCACCAGGGAATCGCGTCTTAATTCATTTTCATTGATAATTGCCATAACCAGTCGATTTTATTTTGGGAAAATTACTAAAAAAGCCCGGTACTAAAAAAATAATACCGGGCTAATTGCAAAATTTTGTTTTCAGGAAAAGTCAGCAAATTTGGCATGACTTTCAATAAACGTAAGGGGCACAATGTTTTGCCCGATATGAGCGGGATGTTTTGCAACAATTAGCTCCACCATTCCCTTACCGTGGGGTTGTTTTTCAGCCGGGAAAATATCCGTACGATTCAAAAAAATCACCACATCGGAGATTTCACTCAGGAAAACCGGCAGTTTTTTAAGGGATGGGGGCTTTGTTTCCCTGAAACCGTTAAAATGCCCGGGGATTTGCGAGAACAGCAGGATGGGCAGGTTCAGTTCCCTGGCAATGTCTTTCAGGGTTTGAACAATCCGGCTGAGCTGTTCTTCCCTTGAGGCCGTGTCGGTAATGCTGGTAGTCAGTAATTCCAGGTAGTCGACAATGATCAGGTCCACATTGTATTCCAACTTGAGGGCCCGGGATTTTTTTTCCAACTCCTCAGCTGATAAAGCCGGAGTATCATCAAGGTAAATGTTGGCCTTGGCAATGCTGCTGATTAGCGAAAGCATATGATCCTGCTCGCTGTCCTTGAATTTGCCATACATCAGCTTATTCAGGGACATGCCGGTTTCGCTTTCAATTAAACGGTTGGTAATTTTAAGGTTGGACCGTTCGGAGGAGAAAATTGCCACCGAATGATTGTTCTTGATGGCAATATTGTTGGCGATTGATAGTAGAAATGCGGTTTTTCCCATACCTGGCTTAACCGCAACAGTGGTGAGTTCGCCTTTTTGAAATCCGCCTGTTATTTTGTCCAGGGCTTTAAACCCTGAAGACAATCCGTTGTTTTCAAGCCTGCGGCCGAAATCTTTTTTCAGTGTTTGGTTTACCAGCTCGCGGATACTGGTAAACCCAAACACCTCCGTCTGCTCTGTGGTTTCTATGGTGTTTTGTTCCATGATAAAAGGTTTTAAAGAACGACATTAGAATTCCAAATTTAAAAAAACCCAGGGGGAATTATTCACAAAAAATGTTATTTCACAAGCTGGTATTTCATATCCAGCTCCCCCATGAGTTCCTGCCAGGTTTCCAGCATGTCTTCCTGGCCTTCGAAAAAGTGCCAATTTACCTCAACTTTATTTCCCCTTTTCTGGTAATCATGAAAAATTTCCATGAGTTTAAAGATATATTTTGAGGAACTGGTATTGAAGTAGTTTACCTTTAAATCCAGCCGAACGGCCTTGCGGTTGGCTTTGGTAAAATCGCGCGCCCAGTCAATCAGGGGCTGAAAAAATTCAATGGCATTTTCCGGATAAGAGTTACCTTCCAACTTCAACAATCCTTCTGAATAATTAAATTCTACGCCAAAGGTGGTTTTGGTAGGCTCAACGTATAAATCCTTCATAAATGGCTTACTTTGACTAAACCTGTTTTTATGAGTTTGGTCTTGTAGTTTTTAATAATTCTTGCGAACGTAACTTGCACCACAATATAAGAATTTTTTCGTTAATTTTTCAGTAAATTTTAATGTTTTTTCCCGGTGAAAAGTGCTTCTAAGCCGGGGCAATCTATCAGAGAAAGTTTAACAGCAAGCTGTTCAAACAAATAAATCTGTTACGGGAAAAATGAAAAACTATAAACAAAAAAAACAAGGTATATAATAAGGGTTGAACTTTTTCATCAGGGCTTTGTTGAATTTTTGTTTTTTAACTCAATTTTAAAATACCAGAGAATTTTATCTTTGTTCCATCATTTCCAAATTCCTTTAAACGGCACTCCAGGCCATGATCAGATACTCCATTAATGACCTTGAAAAGATTACCGGTATAAAAGCCCACACCATCAGGATGTGGGAAAAGCGGTATAATGTGGTATCACCGGAGCGCACCTCAACCAATATCCGTTACTACCGCGACTGCGATCTTAAAAAACTGCTTAACATCAGCACCCTGAACAAACACGGTTTTAAGATCTCACAGATCATTAAAATGGATCCGGAAGAGGTAAATGAAAAGGTGGTTGAGTTATCAGATACGGCAAAGGATTATGAAAGCCAAATAAACAGCCTGGTAGTTGCCATGATTGAACTCAATGAAAATGCCTTTAATAAGGTTTTATCCTCCACCATTTTAAAACTGGGCTTTGAAAAAACTGTTACCCATGTTCTGTATCCTTTCCTGGAAAAAATTGGATTGCTGTGGCAAATAGGCACCATCAATCCAGCACAGGAGCATTTTATAACCAATCTTATCCGTCAAAAACTTATCATAGCCATTGACGGACAGGCTGAAGCCCCAAAAGAAAATGCCAAAACCTTTCTGTTGTTTTTACCCGAAAACGAATTGCACGAACTGGGTTTGCTTTTTTACAGTTACCTGATCAAAAAAAGCGGCCACAAAGTAATCTACCTTGGACAGTCCGTTCCTTTTGATGATCTGATTGAGATTTTAAAAATAAGGGAAGCCGATTACCTGTTTACCTATTTCGTTGCCGCACTCTCTCAAAAGGAGATCCCCGATTACCTGAAAAGGCTGACCAAATCCGTCAAAAAACAAAAGATTTTTATCACCGGCCTACAGTTAAAAGAAGTTGAGGATAAACTTCCCCAGAATGTCATTAAGGTTGAAAACGCAGATGCCTTTAAGGAATTTCTTAAAGAACTAAACTAACCTGCTTTCCTTCCCCATTTTTTCATTTGTATTTTATTTGATAAATATATTCAGACGCCTGACCCGGCAATGCGGGAGAACATCATCATTAACTTTTCTCTTTTGGATGAGATTCTGTTTTTCAAATAATCATCCTTTTATTCGTTTAAGGTTATTCATGAATGTTTGATTTAACCTCCTCTCTGTGACCCTATGGGTTTTTTCTGTGGGTCTTTGTATAATATTTTTGTAACACAGAGTTCCACAGAGGTTTCACAGAGCTCCACAGAGAAGTTTCCCCGGTAAAACCAGGAAGTTTTATCTGTTAATTATTTTGCAGCTATGTGAAGTTCCTAAATTTTGTAGTTGCATCCCGGGTTTTGATTGAGAAAAAAAGTAGATGGTAGATTGTAGAGCTATCCTCTATCTTCCATCTTCCATCCTCTATCTTCCATCCTCTATCTTCCATCCCGGATGTTTCGTTTTATTAAGAGATTTCCGAGGTATTTTAAAAAAACCATTTCGGTAAAAAGACTCCTTTTTACCTGAAACAACCGTATAATCAGGCAGTTAGACAAAATGCTCTGTTCTCTTTTTTTGTATATTCATTTAACAAAATTTAATTAACAAGTTTTTATATTTATCAATAGAAATTGATATATTCGTACTACCAACAGCCCTTATCAGGTAATATATCGAGGTTTAAACGAAATTTATTATGTTAAAAAATGAAAAAAAACTTGGAATTAAAATTTTTTTGTTTAACTTTGGTATAAAGAAAATTAAACAAACCTAAAAACCTTATCAATTATGACAGCACTGGAATTCAACTATAAGCTTCT
>SLRE01000152.1 GCA_007131125.1 Bacteroidales bacterium
GGATAAGCAGTGGGGAGAAGACGGCATTATGGTTTTTGCCGACTGCGCCGTGCATCCCGACCCCAATGCCAAAGAACTGGCCGAGATTGCCGTAATGACCGCCCGCACCACCAAAGCCATTGTAGGAGTGGAGCCCAGGGTGGCCATGCTGAGTTTCTCAACCAAAGGAAGCGCCAAACATCCCATGTGCGAAAAGGTAATTGAAGCCACCCAGCTGGCCAGAGAAATGGACTCCAAACTGCTGATTGACGGTGAGCTCCAGGCAGATGCCGCCATCGTTGAGGCCATAGGAAAAAGCAAAGCCCCGCAAAGCCCCATTGCCGGAAAAGCAAATGTGCTGGTTTTTCCTTCCCTTGAAGTGGGCAACATTGCCTATAAGCTGGTGCAAAGACTGGCAGGCGCCGAAGCCGTGGGCCCGGTGCTGCAGGGTATGGCCGCTCCCATTAACGACCTTTCAAGGGGTTGTTCCGTGGATGATATCGTCAACCTGGTCGCCATTACTGTTAATCAGGCTTCAGGACAATAAATCTGGGTCAATATTGCTGTGAACACTTAAACACAATAAACTATAAACTCAAAAAGTAAAATGAAACATCCATGATTAACCTTTTCCACAAAGGAGAATGATTTTCTGAAAAGCAGGGAATTATCCGGCAAAGGAAAGTAAATTGTGATGTTTCATATGACCGATTTAATCAAATTTAAAGCAAATGAAAATCTTAGTTCTGAATTGTGGAAGCTCCTCCATCAAGTACCAATTGATAAACATGGCAAACAACGCCGAGTTGCTGGCCAAAGGATTGCTTGAAAGGGTGGGCCTGAAAGACAGCGAACTGAAACACCAGCCCAAAGGCAAAGAGCCCTATATGGTGATACAGGATGTGGATGATCACGAAACCGGGATCAACCTTATTCTGAAAGCGCTGCTAGATCCCAACCACGGGGTGATTGCAAGTGTGGAAGATATTTTTGCCGTTGGACACCGGGTTGCCCACGGTGGGGAAAACTTCAGCGCCAGCGCTCTGATTACCGATGAAGTGAAGAAAAACATCGAGGAAGTGATTGAGCTGGCTCCACTGCATAATCCTGCCAACCTCA
Source organism: Bacteroidales bacterium (assembly GCA_007131125.1). GTDB lineage: Bacteria > Bacteroidota > Bacteroidia > Bacteroidales > UBA7960 > PUML01. Next base: position 1,099 of record SLRE01000152.1, read on the forward strand.
AAGGAATCGTTTCCATGGAAAAGCTGTTGCCGGAAGTTCCGCAGGTGGCTGTTTTCGATACCGCTTTCCATCAGACCATCCCTCCCCATGCCTATATGTATGGACTGCCCTATGAATTGTATGAAAATGACAAGATCCGCCGTTACGGATTTCACGGCACAAGCCATAAATACGTTTTTGAAAAGGCCTGCGATGCCCTGTTTATGCGCAAAGACCATGTGAAGGCCATTACCTGCCACCTTGGAAACGGAGCCTCCATTGCTGCCATCAAAAACGGTAAATCTGTGGATACTTCCATGGGCCTCACCCCGGTTGAAGGCCTGATCATGGGTACCCGCAGCGGTGACCTCGACCTGGGGGCCCTGCTGTACATCATGAAAAAGAAAAATATGAGCGTGGATGACGCCAACAACCTCATCAACAAAAAAAGCGGTATGCTGGGAGTTAGCGGTATTTCTTACGACATGCGCGACATTGAAAATGCAGCCTGGAATGATGGCCATAAAAGGGCACAGCTTGCATTGGATATGTATATGTACCGCATAAAAAAATATATCGGTTCCTATGCGGCTGCCATGGGTGGTGTCGACCTGATTGTATTTACCGGAGGAGTAGGGGAGAACGGTCCAGAAACCAGGGAGATCATCTGTAAAGGCCTTGAGTTTTTAGGAGTTACTTTTGATGTGGAGAAAAATAACGGATTGCGCGGCAAACTTGATATGATCTCCAAGCATGAGTCAAAAGTTAAGGTGATGGTGGTGCCCACCAACGAAGAGCTGGTTATTGCCCATGATACCCTTAAAATTGTTGCATACCAGGACAGTACCCAGGAAATATAATTTTCTGAAAAACAGGATAACAAAAAAGGCCGGGACCACCGGCCTTTTTTTATGCGGAATAATAAGGGTTGCTACATTTCGGCCATTAACTCCTCAGTAAGCTCCAGGTTGTGAAACACATTCTGCACGTCATCGTCGTCTTCAATGGTTTCAATAAGCTTTAGTACCTTCTGTGCCTGTTCCTTTTCCAGCTTGATGGTGTTTTTTGGGATTCTCTGCAGTTCGGCATTCTCGGCCTCAATTCCCATGGCTTCCAGCTTTTTCATCATGTTGCCGAAATCTTCCATGGCGGTGTATATGGTGTAAAACTTTTCCTCATGCTCCACGTCTTCTGCTCCGGCATCAATCACTTCCATCATAAACTCTTCTTCATCCATGCCGTTGAGGTTTTGCTCAGGAATGGAAAAAACCCCTTTGCGGTCAAAAAGAAAACTCAGGGCTCCGTGGGTTTCCAGCTTGCCTCCGTGCTTGTTGAAATAGGAACGGATGTTGGCCACAGTGCGCTGTATGTTGTCGGTAAGGCATTCAATATAAACCCCTATGCCAAAATTGGCAACTCCCTCGTAAGTGACCTCCTGGAAGTTGGCCGCATCTTTTTCCCCGGCTTTGGAGATGGCCCTCTGCACATTGTCTTTGGGCATGTTTACACCCTTGGCATTGGCAATGGCAAGCCTGAGACGGGGGTTGCCGTCAGGGTCGCTGCCACCTTCCTTTACGGCTACATTGATTTCTTTTATGACCCTGGAAAAAATTTTGGAACGTTTGGCGTCCAGGGCGCCCTTCTTGCGTTTAATGGTTGACCATTTGCTGTGACCTGCCATAGTTTGTCGTTTTTTTCAGGATGCAAATTTAATCATTTTCAGGGCTTTTTTTAAAAAAACAGCCGGCACTAAACCGGCTGTTCAAAGTGGGATATGGCTTTCAAATTCTCTTAGAAGTTTAAAACCCTTATACCAATGGAAAACGGGTGTATTTCCGGTCCCTTGTCTTCACGGAAAAGGGGATTGAGTGCGTAGGTTGCAAAAAGGTTGATTCTTCCCCATCCGATACGGGCAGTGGCATCGTAGCGGAAAGGGGCAAGATAAAAGTCTTTATACTCTTTATCTTTTTGCCTGCTTCCGTCGTGGCGGTAAACCTGCTTGGTGTGGCTGCGCAAACGCACCCCCAGGTTGAACCCTGCAGCAATATGGAAGCCGCGATGGTCCGGTGTCTGGAATTCAAGCATCAGGGGAACATTCAGGTGAGACATGGTCAGCTTGTTTTTCCTGAAGCTGTGTATGGTATCTGTGTAGTGCTCCAGGCCGTCTTCTCCGTGAACCAAACGCATGTTGTTGCTGAAGCGGTAGTTGTTCCAGCTTACACCAAGTCCGGTATACAGCGCCAGGCGGTTGGAAACCAGCGGCAGGTTTTGTTGGAAAAGGTTTAGGTTAACGGCAATGGAACGATTGTATTCCAGGTCCATGAATTCGTCCTCAGCATCCAGGTTGATGCTGTTATCGGGAGTCAGGTACCCGTTAATCCCAAGCTCAAAGCCGCTCCAGTTGTTTCTGAAAGGACGCCGGGTAACCCGTCTGGTGGAAATCCGGATGGGTTTTCCTTCAATTACCTGTACTTCACGGGCTCCAACCCTTACCCTGAGGGTGTCGATGTCATCCTTTTTTACCACCTCCGCCTCTTCATCTACTCCCTGAATGTTGGCCATACCCGAAGTAGAAAGTTCTTTTGAAACAGGCTCACCAAGGTAGGAAAGTCTGGAGGTTCCGCTGGCGTGTGCTTTTAGCCTGGTTTTAACATTCACCGTGGCATTGGAAGCTCCGCTGAGTTTAATATCTGCGGTTTCCGTACTCAGCCCGTAAGCATTGACCACCGAAGCGCCTGAAACCTCAAGATGGTGTGCGGTAGCTTCACCATTGTAGGTGGCATTGGTGGCTCCGGAAATTTTGGAATTGAGGCGGTCGGTTGTCAGCTTAAGGTTTATCCTTGAAGCCCCGCTGCCTGTTACATCCAGTGAAGGGCTTTCCAGCATGGTTTTGCTTTGAAATACTGCTGCCCCACCGGCTTCCAGGCTCAGTATCTCAGGAGCGGTTACATATGCAGTGATCCGGCTAAGGTCTCTCGTCCTGCCGGTAAATTCAAAGTGCAATATTCCGTTTTCCACGCGGGTTTTGATGTTGTCAAGATGTTTTTTGTCAACATCAAAACTCAGTTCGTGTGTATCACCCTGGGATATTTTCAGGGAAAAAATGGCATCTGCTTTTATTCCGGTAAACGGACTTACCTCCCGCTGAATGGTCTGAGCATGAAGCATTGCAGGAAGCAGGAGTATAGCTGCCATAAGGCAGAGGCTGTTGATTTTTAAGGTTTTCATGGTAATAAGTTTTAAAAGGTTTGATTTCATGGTTGCAAAGGGATTTTATTATTCGGCACTGCTTACAGAAGCAAGGCCCGATTTGGTTATTTGTTTGTTTTTCGGATTTCCGTAATATCTTACCGATCCTACCCCGGACAGGCTGGCCCGGAGTTCTTCGCTGGAATATACGTGGGCAGACCCTGCTCCGGAAAGATCCAGCCGGGTATTCCGGGTGATGAGGTTTTCGGCCCTTAAATGGCTGGCGCCAGATAAATTGATCCGGTGTTCATCGGTATAGCCGCTAAGCTTCAGGTTTCCTGCGCCCGAAACAGAGGTTTGCAGCCTGCCGGTTTCCAGCTTCATCTCAATGTCGGCAGCCCCGCTGACCTGTAAGGTAAACTCATCGCTTTCCAATGTTTCTTCAGAGTATATCTTGCATGCACCCCCTATTTCCAGGTAGTTTAAGGCAGGATAAGTAATTTGCAGCTCCATTTTGGTGGGCCGCAGCATA
>SLRE01000179.1 GCA_007131125.1 Bacteroidales bacterium
GATTGACCCGGAAGGCTATATTGCCGGGCGCAATTTAAGCGTTGGTGAGCTGGAGGAACAACTGGAAACCCTTTTGAAGGAGCCTGCATAAAAAAACCGCCAAAAAGGGAAAATCCTTTTTGGCGGCCAATTCCAATTATTGCGTTTCTTGCTTTGGAGCGGGTTTATCTCCTTCCTCTGCGCATGTCACCCCGTCGCATATCTCCGCGCCGCATGTCATCTCCTCTCATGCCTTGTCCCCTGCCCCCTAAATGGCGGCTGTCGAACTGCAGGCGTTGCTCTTCGGTAAGCATATTCCTGATTTCCTGACGGTGTGATGCATTTTTTTTGAGCCTCTGGGCACGAAGGTCCGACATTTCGTCAATGATGCGGTTGACTTCGTCCATGTTGGGCTGTGCTTTGGTCATCTCTGTGCGCTTTTTTACCCTTAAAGCGTCCATCTGGTTGCGATGTTCTATTCTTTGCTCAAGGCGGGCATTGCGCAACTCCCTGATTTGGGTTTCCTGTTCAGAAGTCAGGTCATCAACTCCAATGCAAACTGCTTCACGGCGTTGCATGGGCCTGTCATCACGCCGGGCCATTCCTCGTTGGGCCAGGGCCTCTGAAGCCATACCAAAAAGGAACAGAAAGGTTACGGAAAAAAACATTAATTTTTTCATGATTTTAATATTTAGGGAAAAATAATTTGTTTACTCCTTTGATTCCATCCGGAGTAAAAGGTTTAAATGTACCTGAAAAATTTTTGAAACTACCTGTAAACAAAGGAAAACCAATCAGTCTTTTTTGCTGCGGATACGGTCTCTGATGTTAAGAACCAGGGAAATTACAAAAGCAACCACAGCGGCAATTACCGTGATATAATCCACAAGGCGGGAAGGCCATGTTTGACCTGTAATTCTTAAAATCAGATAGTTGACATAGGAAGTAGGCAGGCCGGTTTCACCCAATTCCCTCAATACCTGCCAGTGCCACTCGGTAATGGGGCAAAATCCAATTCCGTAAAAAAGTCCCAGCAAAAACCAGGAAGCGAATGTAAGAAGCAAAACCAGAAGGTTCAGAGGACGGGTTTTTTTCCATATCCATCCAAAAAGGTTAAAAATCACCAGGGCCAGGTGAAATACAAAAAAGAAAATGTCCAGGAATTTAAGCCAGGTCATAGAAAAACCATTTCAGTTTCGGGTCAGGCAACAATAAACCGGAAAAAAGGTATGTTTGAAAAAGTTTTCCACAAAATACAATTTTTTTCAACAGGTTTTTTCCGGGTTTTTCAAAAGTGCTTAATTGAAAGGAGGTTTTTCAGGTATCTGATAAAGGGATGACCAAACAAAAAAGCGGGAAAGGTTGTTTTTAATGGAAATGATTTTTTACTTTTGTCTCGATTTTAGAGGAATTTAAACTCAACCAGATATGAACCGAAAGTTTTTCACACCCAAAGTATTGGTAATTACAGGCATCATAATATTTGCCGCCCTCATGCGTCTGTTGCCGCATTACCCGAATTTTACCCCGATTGCTGCCATAGCACTTTTTGGAGGAGCCTATCTGGGAAAACGTTGGCTTGCTTATTTTGTGCCGCTGTTTGCCCTGTTTATCAGTGACCTTTTCCTCGGCTTTCATGGGTTTATGATTCCGGTTTATATCAGTTTTGCGCTGGTGGTACTTCTAGGTAACCTTATTCGCAACAACATCCGTATTGCCACCGTTCTTGGAGGTTCATTGGCCGGCTCCACCCTGTTTTTTCTGCTGACCAACCTTGCAGTGTGGGTAGGCAGCCCCTATTATGCGCAAAATATCGGAGGGCTGGTTGCATGCTATTCTGCCGCCATTCCTTTTTATCATGTGGGTATGCTGGGCGATTTGTTTTATAATACTTTATTTTTCGGTAGCTTTTACTTTTTGTCCCTGCGTTATCCCGCATTGAAGCGCGCCTGACAAACTTATTCAAATAACCTTAAAAACCTTTCCGCCCAAAGGAAAGGTTTTTTTGTTTGGCATAACTGTTGTGTTGGCAATTCCCGGTATTATGAGTAATTTTGTATGATGGCGTTAGTTCCGTTTCACCAAGATAAAACCCCATGGCCCTTACATTTTTCAAAACACCCAGAAACAAGAAGTTTAATTATCGGCCAGTTTATTACGATCAGAAAAAGGATGAAAGAAACCAGCGGTTAAAGAGTGCCCTTGAAGAAGAGAATACGGATTACGAAAAAGCTTTAAGGGAGCGCATGCGAACACGCTGGAAAAGAACATCCGGTGCCCGTGCCCGTAAAGCTTCCAACCAGCGATTGGTTATCATCTTTGTGGTCATTTTCCTTTTGTTTTACCTGGTCTTTTTTATATAATTAATCCCGATAAACTGTATTTGCTTGCATGTCAGATGTAATTAAGCTCCTTCCTGATGCGGTAGCCAACCAGATTGCCGCAGGAGAAGTGATTCAACGGCCCTCCTCTGCCGTTAAAGAATTGATGGAAAATGCCATTGATGCAGGAGCTACGCAAATTAAACTTATTATTAAGGATGCCGGCAAAACCCTTATCCAGGTTGTAGACAACGGGTATGGCATGTCGGAAACCGATGCCCGTCTGTGTTTTGAACGTCATGCCACATCCAAAATCAACCAGGCCAGCGACCTTTTCAGCATACGCACCATGGGTTTCAGGGGAGAAGCCCTTGCTTCCATAGCGGCCATTTCCCGGGTTGAGCTGAAAACCCGCACCTCCGAAGACAGCATGGGTACCGAATTGGTCATTGAAGGCTCGGTTACCGAATCCCAGCAACCCTGCCAGTGTCCCAAAGGAACCAACATTTCCGTAAAAAACCTTTTTTTTAACACCCCTGCCCGCCGCAATTTCCTGAAATCTGAAAATGTTGAGAAAAGCCATATCATCAGCGAATTCATGCGGATTGCCATCGCCAATCCTGCTACAGGCATGATGATGTATCAGAACGGGCAACTTACCCACCAGCTGGAGCCCGGCCCACTGAAGCAGCGCATTGTTAACCTTTTTGGAAACCACTACAACCAAAGGCTGGTTCCTGTTGAAGAAAAAACGGAAATTGTAAACATCAACGGTTTTGTGGTTAAACCCGAGTTTGCTAAAAAGAAAAGAGGGGAACAGTTCTTTTTTGTTAACAACCGGTTTATACGCTCACCATATCTCAATCATGCCATTGAGCAGGCATACCAGGAGCTTATCCCGGAAGATATGTTTCCCTCCTTTTTTATTTTTCTGGAGCTTGACCCTGAGCAGATTGATGTGAATGTGCACCCCACCAAAACTGAAATCAAGTTTCAGGACGAACGTTACATTTATCAGATTCTGAAAACCACGGTAAAGCGTTCCCTCGGGCGCTACAACATCACCCCCACCCTTGACTTTGAGCGGGAAACTGCATTTGACCATTTATCCACCACCAAAGGACAGGCGGTAAAGCCTCCGTCGATACATATCAACCCCGATTACAATCCTTTTTCTTCTGACCCCAAAGGGGCTGCTTCTTCCCGAAATCTAACCGGAAGGGCCAACCCTGCCCAATGGGAAAAATTGTACCCCGAACAGAACGATATGCCTGCCCCATCAGGACATGGAAAGCAAGCCACAATTTCTTCCGACTGGGATGATTTGCAGGAACAGGATGGGAAAAAGCAATTTTTGCAACTGCACAGCAGGTATATTCTGGCCCCGGTAAAATCCGGCCTGATGATTATTGACCAGCAAAGGGCCCATGAACGAATCTTGTTTGAAAGGTTTTTGTTTATGCTGGAAAACCGCAAAGCAACTTCCCAGCAATTGCTGTTTCCGGAAAATATTCATCTTCCTGAAAGCGATATTGAACTGCTCAGGGAAATGATGGAAAAAGTAAAAGCCATTGGTTTTGAGATAAGTGAATTCGGTAAAAATACTTTTGTGGTCAATGCCATCCCGGCGGACATAACGGAAAATGAATCATTGCAGGATGTTATTGAGGGGATCATTGAAAATTACAAAAAAAACAAAATCGAACTTAGGCTGGATGTTCAAACGAATGTTGCCAGGTCTATGGCAAAAAAGCTGGCCATACGCCATGGCAAAACCCTGACCCAGGAGGAAATGCTGGCCCTCACCAACTCGCTTTTTGCCTGCAGCATGCCCAACCAGTCTCCTGCAGGAAAACCTACTGTGACCATTGTTGGTGAAGATGAATTATCAGGGAAGTTCAAATAAACTGAAAAATACTAATTTTGCCTTTTGCCCGGAATTAACAGAAGCTACTGATAAGTAAACTTTTTGCCCCGGGCAATGTTCTTACATTGAAACATAAACGGAAATACGATAGATGATGCAAGTCAGACGAGGCGGTTTTAGCCTGCTACCGGTGGTGGTTAAAAACCTTTTGATCATCAACGGTTTGTTTTTTTTGGCCACCATTTCTTTTGGTTCGGCCTTCAACATGAATCTGATCAAGATCCTGGGCCTTCATATGCCCGGGTCTCCCGATTTTGAGCCCTACCAGCTTTTCACCCATATGTTTATGCATGCCAATTTTTCCCACATCTTTTTCAATATGTTTGCATTATGGATGTTTGGCACGGCCATTGAAAATCTGATGGGTCCAAAGAGGTTTTTATCCTATTACCTGATTACCGGATTCGGTGCTGCTTTTCTGCACCTTGGGGTCAGTTATATTGAAATGCTTAATCTGCGCAGTGAACTGCTTGCTGCGGGATACAGCATGAGCGACCTGCAACGGTTTATTGACACCGGCTCATATCAGGTAATATCCGGGGCCTCA
>SLRE01000143.1 GCA_007131125.1 Bacteroidales bacterium
ACAAACTCCCTGATGGTGGTATTGTCACCAATTTCAACGGTGGTTTCTTCCCCGTCGAACTTCAGGTCCTGCGGAATGGCACTGATAACGGCCCCGGGAAAGATGCGGCAGTTTTTTCCTATCCGTGCCCCTTCCATAATGGTAACGTTAGATCCCACCCAGGTGCCTTCTCCGATTTCCACATTTTTATGGATGGTAACAAAAGGTTCAATAACTACATTTCTGGCAATCTTTGCCTGTGGATGAACGTATGCTAAGGGTTGATTCATTATACTATAAAATTATTTTTTGCTGATTTGGGCCATAAGTTCGGCCTCTGTAACTAATTTGTTGCCCACGTAGGCTACCGCCCGCATGTGGCAAATACCTCTTCTGACCGGAGCAATCAGGCTCATTTTAAACACCAGGGTGTCTCCGGGTATTACTTTCTGCTTAAAGCGCACCTTGTCAATTTTCAGAAAATAGGTGTTGTAATTTTGGGGATCTTCAACCGTTGATAACACAAGAATTCCTCCGGCCTGTGCCATGGCTTCAATGATGAGAACCCCCGGCATTACGGGCTCTTCGGGGAAGTGCCCGATAAAGAAGGCCTCATTCATGGTTACATTCTTCATCCCCACTACATAGGAATCGCCGATCTCCGTGATCTTGTCGACCAAAAGAAACGGGGGGCGGTGCGGAAGAAACTTCTTTATCTGGTTGATGTCGTAAATGGGTTTGGCATCCGGGTCATATTTTGGGATCCTTTCCTGCTCAAGTGAGGCTTTGATGTGCTTTTTCAGCTCTTTGGCAAAAAGAACATTGGAAGCATGGCCGGGTTTGCTGGCAATGATATGCCCCTTAATGGGTCTGCCGGCAAGGGTAAGATCTCCGATAACATCCAGAAGCTTATGCCTTGCAGGTTCGTTAACGAAATAGGGTTCCAGGTTGTTGAGAATACCTTCATCGCGCACGGCAACCGAAGGCCTGTTAAATAATTTTGCCAGGCGATCGAGCTCTTCCTGCGAAACCTGGCGGTCAACAAATACGATGGCATTGCTCAGGTCGCCTCCCTTGATGAGATTCTTTGATAAAAGATATTCCAGTTCATGCAGGAAAACAAAAGTACGGCAGGGTGCAATCTGATCCTTGAATTCACTGATGTGATTGAGGCTGGAATGCTGATGACCCAGTACCCTGGATTGATAATCGATCAGGCAGGTAATGCGGTATTGGTCATCGGGAAGCGCGATCAGCTCGCAGTCCTTTTCTTTATGATAAAAGCGAATGGGTTCCTTTATCTCAAAATATTCCTTTAAGGCACTTTGTTCAACAATTCCGGCTTCTTCTATGGCTTCCACATAAGCCCGGCTGCTGCCGTCAAGGATGGGTGTTTCCGGACAGTCAACCTCCACAATGACATTATCAATTCCCATACCGGTGAGGGCTGCCAGGGCATGCTCCACGGTTGCCACCCTAATTCCGTCATTTTCTAGTGTGGTACCCCTTGAGGTATCCACAACATAGTTGGCATCTGCCTCCAGAAAGGCATCTTCTCCAATATCACTTCGCAAAAACCTTATGCCGGTATTTTCTTCAGCAGGCCTGAAGGTAAGGGTGACGGTTTTTCCTGTATGCAAACCAACCCCTTTTACTTTTGCCGGTTGTTTTATGGTTTTCTGTTTTTCGTTCATAGATGCTAAAAGAATAGTTGACTGTTAGATGCAAAAAAGCCCATCCTTGCGGGAATGCACCGGAAAAAACAGGCAAATATAGAATATATTTTTTATATGGAAAAAGACCTGTGGGTTTTGGTTGGTTTACAGGTCTTTAAGTCTTTTTACTTCTTTTTCGAGCTCATCAATTTTTTTCGCGAGTTTTTCAAAATTGCGAAAGTAAATAAAAGCCTTTCGGTATTTGGAGGCTTCCATGGCCGGGGAACCCATAATGATCTGCCCGTCCTTAACATTGGAGGGGACACCCGTTTGGGCAGCCATTTTTACATTGTCACCAATGGTGATGTGCCCGCTCAAACCAACCTGTCCGCCAATCATACAGTTTTTTCCTACTTTTGATGAGCCGGCCACACCGCATTGTGCAGCCATAACCGTATTTTCACCAATTACCACATTGTGCCCGATCTGAATCAGGTTGTCCAGCTTTACACCTCTTTTGATTATGGTCGATCCCATGGTTGCCCTGTCAATGGTGGTTCCGGCACCAATTTCCACATGGTCCTCAATGACCACGTTTCCAATCTGCGCTACCTTTCGGTAATTCTGATCCGATTGCGGGGCAAAGCCAAAGCCATCGGCACCGATCACTGCATTGGAATGAATGGTGCAGTCACTCCCGATTTGTCCGTTGTCATAAATCCTTACCCCACTGAAAAGAATGGTATTGTCGCCAATTTTTACATTGTCACCAATATAGCAGTGGGGATAAATTTTCACATTCTTACCCAGGGTTACATTTTCTCCAATATAGGCAAAAGCTCCTATGTAAGCATCTTTTTCAACGGTAGCTGAGGTTGAGATAAAGGCCATTTTGGAAATCCCGGTTTTTTCAGGAATGCTTTTCTGATAAAGTTCCAGGAGTTTGGCAAGGGCACCGTAAGGGTCTTTCACCCTTACCAGGGTGCAGTCAAGAGGTTGTTCAGGTTCAAAATCCTTGCTAACCAGGGCAATGCTTGCCCCTGTAGTATAAATGTAAGGTGTGTAAGCCGGGTTGGCCAGAAAGGTTAAGCTTCCCTGTGTTGCCTCTTCAATTTTTGCAATCTTGCTAACCTTCGCTTCAGGGTCTCCCTCAACATCACCCTGAAGAAACTCTGCAATCTGTCTGGCTGAGAATTCCATTTATTTTGGTTGGTTTTTTCCGGGTGCAAGTTACCAATATTTGCCTTTATGGCAAAGAAGTTTTTTGAAACTGTCTTTTGCCAAAAAATTAAATCATATGGCGATTAAGTTTATGGCACCACTTCTTTGGGATAGCATAAAAAGTGTTTTTCCACCGTTTTGGAAAGCACCTCAATATTGAGCTGGTCGCTGGCACTGGCAATATCTGTAAGTTCTCCTGTACGCGATAGGATGCGGATACTTCCCACGGCCGGATCATAGGCATTGTTGCGTGTTGACCCATGGATTACAAAATAATCGGCTTCCGCATGCGAAATATCATATAGCCTCCTGGTATGCCTTTTTATGGTATCAATATATTCTTCCGCGAAAGGGGTTCTTTGCATCTCAATACGAAAAAGCATGCGGTTGGTGAGGTTAAGACACAAGCGGCTCAGCACCCTGTCCTTGTGTCCGGCCCATACTTTTATGGATGCATATACATCGTAATCGTCCAGGAGGGAAAAATCTTCCAGCAGGGTAGTATCCTTTTCAAAATCGGTTTTGTAGTATTTTTTCCCTAAAAGTCGTTTCAACGGAGGTGTGCAAAAAAGCTCATCACCGGCAAGGGCAAGCACCTTGGCCCGCTTAAGGATGCTGCTTAGTAAAGTTTCTGCGGCAATAACGGTTTTATGAAGGTACACCTGCCAATACATCAGCCTGCGGGCAATGATAAATTTTTCAATGCTGTAAATTCCTTTTTCATCGATCACCAGCCGGTCATTCACAACGTTGAGCATTTTTATGATGCGGTCCCAGCTTACCACTCCTTCGGAAACTCCTGTAAAAAAGCTGTCCCGGTTCAGGTAATCGAGTCGGTCCATATCCAGTTGTCCGGCTACCAGCTGATGGAGAAATTTTTTGGGATAGGTGTTCTTAAAAATGCTGATGGCAGTATCTATTCCCTGGTGTTTTTGCTCCGTGAGGCGATGCATGAACATTTCGGAGAGGTCTTCATGATTCATCTGGTGTACCAGGGCATTTTCAAGGGCATGGGAAAAAGGCCCATGTCCAATATCGTGGAGCAAAATGGCCTGTGTAAGTCCAAGAGCTTCTTCATCGCTTATGTCGTGGCCTTTAAACCGAAGGATCTCCAATGCCTGGGTGGTAAGGTACATGGCACCCATTGCATGATGAAACCGGGTATGCAGCGCTCCGGGATATACCAGATGGGTGAGCCCAAGCTGTTTAATATGCCTTAACCTTTGAAAGAAAGGGTTTTCAATCAGGTCGAAAATGGCTTCGTTGGGCACATTGATGAATCCGTATACCGGATCGTTGAAAATCTTTAACTTGTTTACGGTTTTCTCGGGCATAAGGATTGGTTTGGAAGCCGGGCTGATTTTCAGATTTTTTAAGGCTTAGAAAACTCAAATATCGGTATTTTTAGTTAAATTTGTTCTGGCTGAAAACAAAATAAGCATACAGTTAATAGGGTGCATTACCCTAAAACGGAACCGGTATTAACCCGGTTCTCTTTTTGACGGGATGTTGGATTGCGGAAAGCATCTTTTTCAGCCTGATTTTTTGGATTATTAACCGGGAGAATTTTTGTTGGCCAGGAAAAGGATAAAAATCCTTCTCTGGTATTGGCAAAATCCCAAATAAATATTTACGTATAATGAGTGTATCCATTTTATGGGTAGATGACGAGATAGACCTGCTAAAACCCCATATTATTTTCCTGGAAGAAAAGGGATATAAAGTTTCTACGGCAACAAGCGGTGACGAGGCCATTGACCTGGTAGAGGAAAAAGATTTCGATATAGTTTTCCTGGATGAAAACATGCCGGGCTTGCCCGGACTGGAAACCCTGACGAAGATGAAAAGCAGCCGGCCGGGTCTTCCGGTGGTCATGATCACCAAAAGCGAAGAAGAAACCAT
>SLRE01000131.1 GCA_007131125.1 Bacteroidales bacterium
CAGTGGGCCTGATGGCGGTTATTATGCCATCCTGCATCAAAACGGAATTTTTTCCCTGCCTTCGTCCTGAAGGCGAACGCATAGAGGAAGTCCGGGAGGTTACACATCCTTTCCAATCCCTGGAGCTTCGTTTGCATGGCAATGTTTTCGTCAGGAAAGGACAGGAAGCTGATTTGGTGGTCAAGGCACCTGAAAATTTCCTGGAGCATATCTCAACGGAAGTTTCCAACGGGAACCTCACCATCAGCGCCGACCGCTCTTTAAGGTCTAAAAGAGATGACATCAGAATTTTTGTGGTTGTGCCTGACCTGGATAGGTTAAGGATTGCCGGGTCGGGATACATTCTGCTGGAAGACACTTTTGCCATGGAACAGGGAGAAATAGAGATTGCCGGTTCCGGGAAAGTAAGCGGAAGGCTTGAGGCCCTGGAGCTCAGAACCCGAATTTCCGGGTCGGGAGATGTAGAACTTTCGGGCCATGCAGAATCTCACGAAATAAACATCAGCGGCTCGGGAGAGGTCAGGAGCCTGGAGCTGGTTTCTGCAAAGGCCGATATCCGCATCAGCGGGAGCGGGAGTTGCTATGTATGGGTTAAGGATAAACTGAATGCCCGCATCAGCGGAAGCGGGAATATTTATTACAAGGGCCAACCTGAAATTATCTATCAAATTTCCGGAACCGGTAGCATAAAACCCCTCAATAAAACCCGGTAAACCCTCAGGGTTTTCACCGGTTAGTTAAAAAACTGTTAAAAAGTTTCACAATAAAGAATTTTTTCTGCAATTTTGCACCGGCTTTAAACTTCTGAAATTCATTTTTTTAAACATGTGTTTCAGTAGCCGGTTTGAACAAAAAATACGAATAATGAAGAAACCTGATTACAAAATAAGAACTGCCAACCCCAACGATAAGGTCAAAATTCAGAACCTTGTCAGACATTCCATTGCAAAAGACAAAAGCCTGCTGAGCCCCGACCTTGTAAAGCCGGGATTTGTTGAGGATTTCGTGGATAAGATCATTCGCATGGGAGATATGCTGGTGGTTGAAAACAGTCAGTCGGAATTGGAACTGATAGGAGAAGTGCATTACTACTTTACTTCTGCCGACACCGGGCAGGAGGGGCTAAAAGAGTTGTTTTTTATCCCGGGACTTGAAAACACCAAAAAAAACCGGGAAACCGACCTGGTGAAATGGTTGTATGCCGAAATAAAGAAAAAGCACAAGGATGTTTTCCGGGTAGAATTATCGGCACCTGTCAGCGATACTTCTTCTGTTGAGCACTTCAGGGAGATGGGCATAATGGTGGAAGGAAATTACAGCGGCAGGCTTCAAAGCAAAGCCAGGGGTTTCAGTCCGGTTATTCCACTTTCCTGGTTCAACCCCTCATTCAATTAGGGAAATTCTCAGAATCATAATGATATCATGGCCGCAGGGTATGTTCCCTGCGGTTTTTTTTGGTTGGCATATCAGTGTAAACTTATTAACTTTGGGGCTTTTAAAACCCAAAAAACATGAAACCGAAAACATTTATCCAGATGGTAGCGGCAATGGTTCTGTTTGCCGGTATATGGGGAGCCTGCTCACAGGCATCCAACCAGGGAAACGAAGAAAGACCCAGAGTACAAATTATCACCGGGTTTGGCAACCTGACCCTTGAATTGTACAATGAAACCCCCGAACACAGGGACAATTTTCTGAAGCTTGTTGAGGAAGGCTTTTATGATGGCACATTGTTTCATCGGGTAATCAATGGGTTTATGATACAGGGGGGCGACCCCCACAGCCGTGATGCGGTTCCTGGCGAGCCGCTGGGGTCTGGCGGCCCGGGTTATACCATACCCGCTGAAATCGAGGATGAGTTTTATCATCAAAAAGGTGCCCTGTCGGCTGCCCGGCAGGGTGACCAGATAAACCCTGAGCGCCGCTCCTCAGGATCGCAGTTTTACATTGTACATGGCAGGCGCTTTTCCAACGAAGAGCTTGACCGCATGGAACAACAAATGGACAGGGAATTTACTGCTGAGCAGCGTGAAGCCTATACCACCGTTGGGGGAGCGCCCCACCTGGATGGAGGATATACCGTTTTCGGACAGGTGATCAGCGGCATGGAAATTATCGACAAGATTGCCACCGTGGAAACCGGGGCCGGCGACCGCCCCAAAGAAGATGTGGTGATGGAAGTGATCATCCTGGATTAAAAATTACCCCGCAATGATTGAAAAAATTGAAGCCCTGCTGAAGGAAGTTGAAGAGTTTAAAGCTGAAAACATTGAGCAGGTTGAAGCCTTTCGCATCAGGATGTTGTCTAAAAAAGGGCTTATCCCGGCCCTTTTTCAGGATTTTAAGTCTGTTGAGCCTGCAAAGCGCAAGGAGGTTGGGATTAAACTCAACCAGTTAAAAAACCTTGCCACGGAAAAAGTAAATAAGCAAAAGGAAATACTGGAGGCAGAAAGCGGCAAAGGCACAGGAGAGGTTCCCGACCTGACCCGACCTGCCGATTTTGCACCAAACGGGGCGCGTCATCCCATATCCATCGTAAGGAACCGCATCAATACCATTTTTGAAAAAATCGGGTTTGTGGTATCGGAAGGCCCGGAGATAGAAGACGACTGGCATAACTTCAGCGCCCTGAACTTTCCTGAAGAACACCCGGCCAGGGATATGCAGGATACTTTTTTTATTGAGAAAAAACCCGACATTGCCCTGCGTACCCACACTTCTTCGGTGCAGGTTAGGGTAATGGAAAACCAGAAGCCTCCCATCCGGACCATCTCTCCGGGGAGGGTTTTCCGCAATGAGGCCATTTCGGCGAGGGCACACTGCATCTTTCACCAGGTGGAAGGACTCTATATTGACGAAGGTGTGTCGTTTGCTGACATGAAGCAAACCCTGCTGTATTTTGCCCGTGAAATGTTTGGAGAAAAAACACAGATCCGCCTGCGTCCCTCCTTTTTTCCTTTTACCGAACCATCGGCCGAAATGGATGTTTCCTGCAACATCTGCGGAGGTCCCGGCTGCACCATCTGCAAATACAGCGGCTGGATCGAGGTGATGGGCTGCGGAATGGTTGACCCCAACGTGCTGGAAAACTGCGGTATCGACAGTAAAAAATACACCGGCTTCGCATTTGGAATGGGCATTGAGCGCATTGCCATGAACATTTTCCAGGTAAAAGACCTGCGCATGTATTTTGAAAACGATATCCGGTTTTTAAAACAATTTGAATCGGCAATATAGAAGATTGTTTAGTTGTTGAATTGTTTGGTTGTTTGTTTCCTTAAAATACTCCTGCTGCGCTTCAAAAGCAATTATCCCTCTTGTATAGTCAATGCTGGCAGCGCCATACAGTCCTTTCACTCTTAACCCCTTTTAGGTTTCTTTGCTTCCAACTTGCAACAAGACAATTTCTTAGGACCGGCCTTGCACAACTCCCGGTAACAAGACCAGTGAGCAAAGCGTAAAAAAATTTGCTCCCGTACGTACGGGATAAATTTTTTAGCGCAGCGAACGCGGTCTTGTCGGGAGTTATGCGAAGCCTTGATTTTTGCTCCACTTTTGATCAAGCAAAAGTGGAAAAAAAGAAAAATAGTGGATTGGGCATTTATGAATAGGGGTTATTGCAGGTTGCGCTGCAAATGCCATTATTCCTTTCGCGATGAAAATACTTGCAGCGCCGGGTTGAGGGTTCACTCCATGCTATCAATATGAAACCCCCTACGGGGGTTTTATCCTACAATCCCCCGGAAAAAGAAATCATTATGGCCAGCCATTTTAAGAAGTTAAAAGCCTTGAGGTATTTTTTTTGCAATGGTATGCTATCTCCCATCTTCAAAAAATTAAACAGTTAAACACATAAACGATAAATGTCTGTAGAGACGCGCCTTGTGGCGCGTCTTTGCCAAAAGCTGCAGAGGATTAAATCACACGCACCTGCTCGGTGCGTCTCCAAAACCAGCCTGAAAAATTCCCGCAATTTTCATTGATGCAATCAATAGAAGGACAGGGAACACCAAAACTTTTTTGGAAAAAATAAAAAAACCAATCTTCCTGTAACTTTTTACGGAAGGCAGCGTCATACCACCAAAACCCACAAAACCTTATATAATGAAACAAATTTTATTTCAACAGCGGCCTGCCGGTTTATGGGTATTGGTAGTATTTGCAATGGCCTTTTCGGCTTGTGGATTTTCCAATGCAGAAGTAATACGCGGTGATGGCAATGTAACAACCACAACCCACCCATTGGAAAATTTTGAAGGCATCGACCTGCAGGGAGTTTTCAATGTGGTGCTGATACAGGGTACACAACCCGGTTTGACCGTCGAAACCGATGAAAATCTGCTGGAGCTTATCAGTATTGAGGTAAAAAACAAGCTGCTGGTAGTTGCCACTCCAAAGGAGTTTATGCTGCGGCCCACCAAAATGGAGCTGCAAATTACTTATCCTGCCTTAAACTACCTGGAAATAGGGGGTGCATGCAAGATTTACTCTGAGGAAACAGTCGAAAGCGATGAGTTTACCTTACAGGTCAGCGGGGCTGCCGACATTGAGATGAAGCTGGAAACCGGCCGGCTGCAAACCTCTGTTTCGGGCGCAGGAAACCTGAAGCTTAGCGGCTATGCCGACGAACACCGGATCAATTTATCTGGCGCCAGCCATTTAAGGGCCGAAAACCTCATCACCCGGAATACCCGGCTGGATCTTTCCGGAGCAGGGTCTGCCCACGTATATTCCAGCGAAG
>SLRE01000205.1 GCA_007131125.1 Bacteroidales bacterium
CCCGGTAATTTCATTCAGGGTTTCCTTTACCACGTTGATCTGCTCTTCAAAGTTGGGGTGAGAAATATCTACCACGTGCAAAAGAATATCGGACTCACGCACCTCGTCAAGGGTTGATTTAAATGACTCGATGAGGTGGTGGGGCAGTTTGCGGATAAATCCGACGGTGTCGGACAAAAGAAAGGGCAGGTTGCCGATCACCACTTTACGTACGGTGGTGTCAAGGGTGGCAAAAAGCTTGTCTTCGGCAAACACCTGCGATTTGCTGAGCATGTTCATGATGGTGGACTTTCCCACATTGGTATATCCTACCAGGGCCACCCTTACCAGGCTGCCCCGGTTGGAGCGCTGTGTGGCTTTTTGCTTGTCGATTTGCTGCAGCTTCTTTTTGAGCAGGGCAATGCGGTCGCGCACAATACGGCGGTCGGTTTCAATTTCCCGCTCACCGGGACCTTTCAGGCCGATACCACCTTTTTGGCGCTCCAGGTGGGTCCACATTCCGGCCAGGCGGGGCAACAGATACTGGTATTGTGCCAGCTCAACCTGTGTGCGGGCATGGGCACTGCGGGCCCTCAGGGCAAAAATGTCCAAAATTAGGTTGCTGCGGTCAATTACCCGGCTTTTCAGGCTCCTTTCCAGGTTGCGGTGCTGGGAAGGGGACAACTCATCGTCGAAAACTACCAGGTCGATCTCGTTTTCTTTAACGTATTGCCTGAGTTCCTCCAGCTTTCCTTTCCCGATAAAAGTGGCCGGGTCGGGCTTGTCCAGCTTCTGGGTAAACCGCTTTTGTGTTTCTCCTCCTGCAGTATCCACCAGAAACTCCAGTTCATCAAGGTATTCCGAAACTTCTTCTTCCGTTTGCCGTCCCAGTATGGCACCAACCAGTGCCACCTTTTCTTTCTCTATTTTGGTTTTAATATCTTTTCGCATTCAAAAAACTTCCTGGAATTTATTTGTTTCCGTTTACAATAAAATAGAGGGAGCCCGAAATCATGAGCATCCAGATGGAAAATATACCGGTGATGCCTTCGAAAACCACAAAGGCATTGTAAACCGAAAGCACCAGCAGTACCATGGCGGAATATATGGTGACGGAGTGGCGGTTGAAAAAACCTCCTGCCACCAGGAAAAGACCTGCCAAAGCAAAGAGGGCGGCTTCATAAAAAGAAAACAGCCCAAGGTTAAAGGCCTGTATGTAGGGCAAAAAGTGTGTGGCGACAAACATCAGTATGCTGATGCGCAAAAGCCAGGACATAAGCCCGCTTAGTTTTTTCCAGGGTTTCATGATCTTAGGGTTTGATTATCAACAAGATTGCTAAAACGGTTTAAAGCCAATGATTTCTCTCACTTCCCTGATGGTTTTGGAAGCACTCTCCCTGGCTTTCCCGGCACCCATGCAGGCCACCTTGTGCAGATATTCACTGTCGGCGGATATTTCCAGGATCCTTTCCCTCAGGGGGGTGGTAAAAGTGATCATATCTTCGGCCAGCTGTTTTTTCATATCACCGTAGCGGATGGTGGCATTGTCGTAGGCCTCCCTGAAATGTTGCACGGTATCGGGGGTGCTGAGCACCTTCATGAGGTTGAAAAGATTTTCCACTCCCTGCGACATGGGCTCCCCGGGCTGGGTAGGGCCGGAGTCGGTCACTGCGCGCATCACCTTTTTGCGGATCACCTTCGGGTCGTCGGCCAGGAATACGGCATTGCCCTCGCTTTCGCTCTTGCCCATTTTGGTGGCGCCGTCAAGGCCGGGTATCTTTATCAGGTCGGCTTCGAAATTAAAGGCAAAGGGCTCAGGGAAATAGTCTGTTTTGTAAAGCCGGTTGAAGCGGTTGGCAAAGGTGCGGGCCATCTCCAGGTGCTGTTCCTGGTCTTTTCCCACAGGTACCTTGGAGGCTTTATGAATGATGATGTCGGCAGCCATCAGCACAGGGTAAGTGAGCAGGCCGGCATTGACATTGTCGGGCTGCTTCCTTATTTTTTCTTTGAAAGAAGTGCAGCGCTCCAGCTCGCCTTTGTAAGCGTTCATGTTCAGCAACAGGTAGAGCTCCGTCACTTCGGGTACATCACTTTGTATATAAAGAGTGGCTGCCTCCGGGTCAATTCCGGCGGCAAGGTATTCCACCATCACCTGCCTTACATTGTTGTGCAGGTCTTCAGGGGTGGGGTGCGTGGTAAGGGAGTGATAATCGGCAATAAAAAAATAGCACCGGTGCTCGTGCTGCATCTTTACAAAGTTTTTGATGGCACCGAAGTAATTGCCCAGGTGCAAATTGCCTGTTGAACGTATTCCACTAACTACAGTTTCCATCTTGCGAAATTATAAAAAAATAGGAAGGATTGGGGTATTTTAAAAGGTCAAACTCAGACATCGGGAAACTTGATGTCCTTAACGTTGAGCTGAAGGGATGTTTTTCCGTTCCATTCGTTTTCTTCGATCTGGTAAACCATGTCAAAAGGTTTGCCGGATAGCATCCTGCTGAGGTGGTGGCCCTGCTGGAATGCGATGGCCGAAAACTCCTGCTGGCTGATGCCCGGCTGAATAACGGTAAACTTCAGGTGCTTGTTTCCAACGATCCTGGCCTGCCCACGGGTTACACAGCTTCTGCTGATAAATCCGGGATTGGGGTTGCCCGGGCCGAAAGGAGAGAACTGTTTCAGGATGCGGAAAAACTTCCCTTCGATCTGGTCAAACTTCAGCTCGGCATCTATTTCCACTTCCGGGATGAGCAACTCATCGGTGATGGTCGACTCCACCTCTTCTCCAAAAGCCCGGGTAAAGGCTTCCAGCTTCTCAGGTTTCAGGCTAAGCCCTGCTGCATATTTGTGCCCCCCGAAATGCTCCAGGTGATCGCTGCAGGCATCAATGGCATCATAAATGTCGAAATCCTTTACCGACCTTGCCGATCCGGTGACCAGGCCGTTGGATTCGGTGAGGATGATGGTGGGGCGGTAATAGTTCTCGATCAGGCGGGAGGCCACAATGCCAATAACACCCTTGTGCCAGCCGGGGTTAAACAACACGGTAAATTTGCTTTCCCTGAGCTCAGGATTGGTGTCGATCATTTTCAAAGCCTGCCGGGTGATCTCCGTATCCAGACTGCGGCGCTCGGTATTGTTTTCGTTGATGACCTCGCTCAACTCGTGGGTTTCTTTCATTTCCTCGCAAAGCAAAAGGTCCACAGCCTTTTTGCCGCTTTTGATCCTGCCGGCGGCATTGATCTTGGGGCCCACCAAAAACATCAGGTCAGTGATGCCAATCTCTTTGGTAAAAGTGGTTTTGCTGTCAGTTACACTTTTCCTGAAAATGTTGGAGTAAAACAGAATGGATTCCAGGCCGGGGCGTGGGTCCATGTTCAGCTGCCGGAGGCCATAATAGGCCAACAACCTGTTCTCCCCTGTTATGGGGACAATGTCTGCGGCAATGCTTACCACGACCAGGTCAAGGAATTTTTCCAGCTCCCCGGAAGGTTTGTTGGCTTTCTGGTAAAAGGCCTGTGCCAGTTTAAACCCAAGCCCGCAACCCGACAGCTCTTTATAAGGGTAAGGGCAGTCGCTTTGTTTGGGGTCGATGATGGCATAGGCTTCGGGAAGTTCGTCCCCGGGGCGGTGATGGTCGATAACAATAAAATCTATGCCTTTGCTTTTGGCATAGGCGATCTGGTTATAAGCCTTGATGCCGCAATCAAGGGAGATCATGAGTTTTACTCCGCGGGCATGGGCATAATCAATGCTTTGCTTCGAAATACCATAACCTTCGCTGTAGCGGTCGGGAATATAGTAATCGAGGTTCTGGTAAAATTCTTTCAACAGGGCATAGGTAAGGGCCACGGCCGTGGTGCCGTCCACATCATAATCGCCGTAAACCAAAATGGGCTCATTATTGTCAATGGCCTGCCGGATGCGGTCGATGCCCACATCCATGTCTTTCATCAAAAAGGGGTCATGGAGGTTGTCAAGGGACGGTCGAAAAAAATCCCTGGCTTCGGAATAAGATGACACTCCCCTGAGGATAAGCAAATGGGCAAGGACAGGATCAATCTTCAGGGAAGCGGCCAGCTTATCCGCAGCCTCCTGATTAATCGTATCGTTGATTACCCATCTTTTTTCCATCATTTGTGTAGGATCATTTTTGTAAAGATAATAATTCCCGGGCATAATTCAGGAAGATGTCCGGGCTTTAACCTTTTGCGGGTGATGGAAAGGCTTAGGGCCTGATGGTTACCGGAAAATAAAAGTTAACGGGTAAGCAGCACTATGTTGTTGTCTTTTACTTTTACCGTTCCTCCCTTTATGGGGATAAAAAACTTGTTCCTTTCGTGGTCAATCACTTTTACTTCCCCATCTTCCAGGGTGGCCATCATGGGGGCGTGGTTATGCAGCACTTCAAAAGAGCCCATGGTGCCGGGCATTTGCACCAGCACCACTTCTCCCTTGTATATGGTTTTTTCCGGCGAAATGATTTCAAGCAGCATGTCAGCTGGGTTTTTCAGGTTCCTCTTTGTCTTTTTCCTCCCTTTGTTTTGCGTTTTCCTCTTCTCCTTTTTTGATCACATCTTCTATGGTGCCGCAAAGGTTGAAGGCCGATTCGGGATACTGGTCCACTTCTCCATTAAGGATCATTTTAAATCCTTTGATGGTGTCTTCTATGGGAACCAAAGCACCTTCAAGTCCGGTATATTGTTCTGCCACAAAAAAGGGCTGGCTGAGGAAACGCTGTACGCGCCTGGC
>SLRE01000157.1 GCA_007131125.1 Bacteroidales bacterium
ACTCCCGAGCGGGAAAAATTTGAATACGAACTACGCCTTGACTTGCTTGGAGAAGCAATCAAACAAGCACGGAAAGAGAGAAACCTGACACAGGAGGAATTAGGGAAGTTGGTTGGGGTGCAAAAAGCCCAGATTTCAAAGTTGGAGAACAGCCTGACAGATGCAAGATTTGAGACAATAATAAAAGTATTCAAAGCACTGAATGCACGAATAAACTTTCATGTGGAATTACTTGACCAAAAACTTGATATTGCCCGATAAAAAAAGGCTATTGCCAATATGGCATAGCCAATCCCGCAGCAGCGTAGCTGCTCCGCAGCTCCCTGCTACCCCACGGGCGGGTTGGGCAGAAGGCGGACAGATGTTACCTTAACAGGCCCGGAATCTGCCCCGTCGATTCGGGTTTAATAGTTAAAACAGTTTTTTAATTTTCGCACATTACCCTGGTGATTTGAAAACCAGCACAATCATCTTTTTATTTTTTTGCTAAACAACCAAAAAAAACTTCCCATCACTTGACTTTTGAACCCACATAATTTAAATTTGCTTATTGTCAAAAGAGAATCATTCTCTTTTATAAAAACAGCATATGAAGACAGAGGAAATCAGTCGGGTTCTGTTTGAAAAAGGTCTGAAAGTTACTCCCCAAAGGATTGCTGTGTATGAAGCTGTGGCCCGCCTCAACAATCATCCTACCGCAGAAAGCATCATCAAATACATCAGGAAAACCTACCCCAATATATCTACTGCTACTGTTTACAAGGTACTGGATGCCTTCACAGAAAAGGGCCTGGTCAACAGAGTGAAAACAGAAAAGGATATGATGCGGTATGATGCGGTTCTGGAAAGCCATCACCATTTGTATTGCTCCGAAACAGACCGAATAGAAGATTACCATGACGAACAACTGGATAACATCCTGAAGAACTATTTTGAAGAAAAAGGCATTTCTGACTTTAAGGTTGAAGACATTAAACTTCAGATTGTCGGGAAGTTTTTAAAATCATAAGCAAATCATATCAGCAGTTAAATCAATCAAAGTTCATTTAAATCAAAAAAATTGATGAATATGGAAAAAGACGGGAAAAAAAAGGGCAAATGCCCTGTAATGCACGGGGCAAACACGGACACCGAAAGCTCTGTGATGAGCTGGTGGCCCAATGCACTTAATCTGGATATCCTGCATCAGCACGATACCAAGACCAGTCCTTACGGTTCGGATTTTAATTATCGGGAAGAATTCAAAAAACTCGATCTGGAAGCCGTGAAAAACGACCTTAAGAAGCTGATGACCGATAGCCAGGACTGGTGGCCGGCCGACTGGGGACACTATGGCGGCTTTATGATCAGAATGGCCTGGCACAGTGCAGGTACCTACCGCATTGCCGACGGACGTGGCGGAAGCAATACCGGGAACCAGCGTTTCGCTCCCCTCAACAGCTGGCCTGATAATGTAAACCTGGATAAGGCAAGAAGGTTATTGTGGCCCATCAAGAAAAAGTACGGCAACAAATTATCATGGGCCGATTTGTTTATCCTGGCCGGAAACATGGCCTATGAGTCCATGGGCTTTAAAACCTTTGGGTTTGGTGGCGGACGCGAAGACATCTGGCATCCTGAAAAGGACATCTATTGGGGAGCTGAAAAGGAATGGCTTGAGCCAACAAAAGCACGCTATTCAGATGATGAAGACCGTGAGTCGCTGGAAAACCCCCTGGCTGCCGTGCAGATGGGGTTGATTTATGTAAACCCCGAAGGAGTAGATGGCAACCCTGATCCGCTGAGATCAGCAAAGGATGTGCGCATGACATTCAAGCGGATGGCCATGAACGATGAAGAAACGGTTGCATTAACAGCAGGAGGTCACACTGTTGGTAAGTGTCATGGTAATGGCGATGCATCCATACTGGGTCCAAAGCCGGAAGAAGCAGACCTGGAAGAGCAGGGTTTTGGCTGGAAAAACCCCAAGGGTAAGGGCCATTCTGAAGATACTGTTTCCAGCGGACTGGAAGGGGCCTGGTCAAGCAAGCCCGACAGATGGAATCATACTTATTTCCATCTTTTGCTCAACCACGAATGGGAGTCAGTAAAAAGCCCCGCAGGAGCCTGGCAATGGGAGCCAGTCAACATGAAAGAGGAAGATAAGCCCTTTGATGCGCACATACCGGGCGTACGCCGCAATCCCATCATGACGGATGCCGATATGGCCCTGAAGATGGACCCGGAATACCGGAAAATCGCAGAGCGTTTTTACAAAGACCCCGAATATTTTGAAGAGGTCTTTGCCCGGGCATGGTTTAAGCTTACCCACCGCGACCTTGGCCCAAAGAGCCGCTACCTTGGTCCGGATGTACCCAAGGAAGACCTTATCTGGCAGGACCCGGTTCCTGCAGTTGACTACACCCTGTCGGAAGCAGAAATTGAAAACCTGAAAAAGAAGCTGCTCAACAGTGGACTTTCGCAAACAGAGCTCATCAATACAGCCTGGGACAGTGCGAGAACATTCAGGGGTTCCGACTACAGGGGTGGTGCCAACGGCGCCAGGATACGTCTTGAACCCCATAAAAACTGGGCAGGCAATGAACCTGAAAGGTTGCACAAGGTGCTGGCAAAACTGGAAGAAATTCAGCAAAGTCTGGAGAAAAAAGTAAGCATTGCCGACCTGATCGTACTCGGCGGTACTGCTGCCGTTGAAAAAGCCGCACAGGAAGCCGGGGTGGATATTAAGGTTCCATTCAGCCCGGGAAGGGGAGATGCAACAGACGAGATGACCGATGCTGACTCCTTCGCCGACCTTGAGCCCATTCACGATGGTTACAGAAACTGGGTCAAAAAAGATTATGTAGTGAAGCCGGAAGAACTCCTGCTGGACAGGACCCAGCTTATGGGCCTGACCGCTCCTGAAATGACCGTTCTTATCGGTGGGATGCGGGTACTGGGAACCAACCATGGTGGCACCAAACACGGTGTTTTTACAGACAGGGAAGGGGTGTTGACCAATGATTTCTTTGTAAATCTTACCGACATGAATTACTCATGGAAGCCCGTTTCCGAAAATCTGTATCATATTGTCGACAGGAAGACCAATGAGATGAAATGGACAGCCACCAGGGTTGACCTGGTGTTTGGTTCAAACTCAGTACTGCGGGCTTATGCTGAGTTGTATGCACAGGACGACAACAAAGAGAAATTTGTGAAAGATTTTGTTGCCGCCTGGACCAAAGTGATGAATTCGGACCGGTTTGACCTGGATTAATGGTTTCGGCAAGTTGCTGATTTCATAATCAGAATAATATATGGTAAAAAAGGCAGCCCGCTTTATGGCTGCCTTTTTTGATTAATACAGTGAGGGAGTGATGTTAAGTACTGGAATTAAACCCGACAATTCAACGCGACCGGGCTTTTCAGGCGGGTCCGATATTCCTGGTTTTGTCAGGATCCATTAAGAAAAGATAGTTATGCATTGACCAACTTCTTAAACTGGTTTATTGATTACCTGAAGGAAGCACCAGTTTTTTATGAGAGATTAATTTTAAGGAATAACGGCTTTTCCTCTATTAATTTTTTTTTGCAGGCTAATTGGGCTGCAGCTGTTGTTGACTCTTGATCCGACTGAAACAGAAAAAACTTTGAGTAAAAAGGAAGTTTGAAAAAACCACACAAAACATTGCCTGGCCCTTGGCACGCCGGAAAAATAGCCATTGGGTCTTACAAACTTTATTGTAAATTAGATGCCGGAAAAATTCTCGTTAGAAACGAAAAGTTAAATAAAAACCAAATCAAGACAGATGAAAAACCACTATTATTTAATTGTTTTATTGCTTACCGGCCTTTTTGCCGTTTCCTGTACTTCCGACAGTGGGCAGCAATCAGGGGATGCAGGGAATAATGCAAATCAGGAGGCTGTTGTACCCGGAGACCCGGTATCGGATGTGGACGGGAATATTTACCGAACGGTAGTGATCGGTGAGCAGGAATGGATGGCCGAAAACCTGAAAACCACCGCATACAGTAACGGTGAACCCATTGATTATCCCGGCGACAACAAAGCCGCCTGGCGTGAAAACACCAGTGGTGCCTATGCCTGGTACGACAATGATCCGGAAAACGGAGAAAGTTACGGTGCTTTATACAACTGGTATGCAGTAACCAACCCCTATGGGCTTTGCCCGGAGGGCTGGCGCATGCCCGATCAGGATGACTGGCTTTCCCTGACCGAATATGTGGGAGAGCAGATGGGCAACAAGCTCAAGTCGCGCCGGCAGGTGGGCTCTCCCTATGGAGGGGAATATGACACCATGGAGCATCCGCGCTGGGAGACCTTTTCCGCCAATTATGGTACGGATGAATTTGGCTTCGGTGCCCTTCCAGCGGGCAACCGCCACGCCAGCGGCACCTTCGTAACCAAAGGGGCCAATGCCCTTTTCTGGTCTTCATCTGAGATTTCTGAAGCCGCCGGCTTTGGCTGGTATATCTACCATGGGTACTACGGTGTTGACCGGGGCCATGGCGACAAGGGAGCCGGATTCAGTGTGCGCTGCATCAGGGAAACCAACTAACCCGGGATTATTTCCTGGTTTGGAAGCTGGAAGTCCCTTCGGGAGCTTCCAGCTCCTGGTGTTTGGCCTTTACTAGATAAAATCACGATAAAAGTTTGGGATATCGTGATTTTTTTATACTTTTGTGTCTAGTTATGCAACTAGATATTAATTTAAAACCAAAAC
>SLRE01000235.1 GCA_007131125.1 Bacteroidales bacterium
AAAACCGGATCCCTGGAGAGGTCATTGCAGCCATCATCGGTGGCACCGAAGAGTTTCTTGAAAAGATGCGCGGGCACGGCATCAACATGGTGCTTACAGGAGGAGAAACTGCCGATGTGGGCGACCTCGTGCAGACAGTTATTGTGGATTCGACGGTTACGGCCCGCATGCCCCGCAAGGAAGTGATTTCCAATGAGCGAATCAGCCCGGGGGATGTAATTGTTGGGCTGGCTTCTTTCGGACAAACCGTATATGAAGATAGCTATAACGGAGGCATGGGAAGCAACGGCCTCACCTCTGCCCGCCACGATGTGTTTTCCCGTGAGTATGCCAAAAAATATCCCGAAAGCTTTGATGTCTCGCTTGATCCTTCTGTTGTATATACCGGTACCTGCAAACTGCAGGACAATGTGGAAGGAAGTCCCCTGAATGCCGGAAGATTGGTGCTTTCGCCCACACGCACCTATGCACCGGTAATAAAAAAAGTTCTTCAAACCATCCCCAGGGAACACATACACGGTATGGTGCACTGCAGCGGTGGAGGACAAACCAAAGTACTTCATTTTGTTGATAAACTTCACGTGATCAAAGACAACCTTTTTCCAATCCCCCCGCTCTTTAAACTTATTCAAAGCCAATCCTCCACCGATTGGAAAGAAATGTACCAGGTATTCAATATGGGCCACCGGATGGAACTTTATGTAAAAGAAGAAGTTGCTGCCGAAATCATTTCTATCTGTAAAAGTTTTGAACTGGATGCCCGCATTATTGGACGTTGCGAAAAATACCCCGGAAAAAAACTTACCATTAAAACCTTCGCGGGTTCCTTCGAATATCAATAAGCCCTATCCCGTTGTTTTTTTGTACTTTTGCAGTCTAAAAAAATAACAAGATGCTACTGGAAAAACTTCAGGCAATCAATGAACGGTTTGAAGAAGTCGGGCAGCTGATCACCGATCCGGAAATTATTTCGGACATGAAACGGTATATCAAGCTGAACAAGGAATACAAAGACCTTGAGCCGATCATTGAAGCTTACAAAGAATATAAAAACATCCTAGACAACATCGCTTCCGCCCGGGAAATACTAAACAATGAGAAAGACCCGGAGTTTCGCGAGATGGCCAAAGCCGAACTTGATGAGCTTCTGGAGCGACAGGAAAAGCTGGAAGAAGAAATCAGGATACTACTGATCCCTGCCGATCCGCAGGATAGCAAAAATGCCATTGTAGAGATCCGTGCCGGGACAGGAGGAGATGAAGCCGCCATTTTTGCCGGCGACCTTTACCGCATGTACCAGAAATATTGTGAGAGCCGCCGCTGGAAAACCGAATTGGTGGAGATGAATGAAGGCACTTCCGGTGGGTTTAAAGAAGTGATATTTAACGTTGTGGGCGACGGGGTTTATGGTGTTCTGAAATATGAATCGGGAGTTCACCGTGTGCAGAGGGTACCCCAGACCGAAACACAGGGTAGGGTACATACTTCAGCAGCCACCGTGGCCGTTCTTCCTGAAGCCGATGAGTTTGACATCGACCTGAAGATGAATGATATCCGAAAGGAAACATTTTGTTCATCCGGTCCCGGAGGTCAGTCTGTCAATACCACATACTCCGCCGTAAGGTTAACCCACGAACCCACAGGCATTGTGGTTTCCTGCCAGGATCAGAAGTCACAGATCAAGAATTTTGAAAAGGCCATGAAGGTGCTGCGTTCACGCATCTTCGACATGGAGTATAAAAAATATCTGGACGAAATCGCCTCCAAACGCAAAACCATGGTATCTACCGGAGACCGTTCTGCCAAGATCCGAACCTACAATTTTCCCCAGGGAAGGGTAACCGACCATCGTATAGGCCTTACCCTTTATAATCTTTCCTCTGTTATGGACGGTGATATTCAGGAAGTAATCGATGCCCTTCAGATTGCCGAAAACTCTGAAAAACTCAAGGAGGGGGTTTCCCAAAGCGAATAACCATGGAAAAAGGTCAACTCATTGAAATCATCCGAAAAAAGCGATCTTTTTTATGTGTTGGCCTGGATACCGACCCGGAAAAAATTCCTTCCTGGCTCAATGAGGAGTATGAAGACCCTGTTTTTGAGTTTAACCGTCGCATAATAGATGCAACCATCGACCTGGCTGTTGCTTATAAGCCCAATCTTGCCTTTTACGAGAGCCAGGGCAGCAGCGGCTGGCGGAGTCTTGAAAAGACCATGGAATATCTGCTTTCCATAAAAAACCAGAAAGTTTTTACCATTGCAGATGCCAAAAGGGGAGACATCGGCAATTCGGCCAACCATTACGCCAGGGCTTTTTTCGACCGCATGGGTTTTGATGCCGTTACGGTCAGCCCATACATGGGAGAGGATTCGGTTAAACCTTTTTTGACTGTAAAAGGAAAATGGGCAATCATTCTTGCACTTACCTCCAATCCGGGCAGTCGCGATTTTCAATTAAAAGAGCCGGAGCTTTCCGGGGCAGGAGCAGGCAATCCCCAAAACCAAAAAAATCTTTTTGAGCAGGTTATGGAAAGCGCTATGCGCTGGGGCAATGAAAACAACACCATGTTTGTGGTGGGTGCTACCCGGCCGGAATTGCTGACGCAATTGCGAGAGATTGCTCCTGATTATTTTTTCCTGGTTCCCGGGGTAGGAACCCAGGGAGGCAGCCTTCAAGAGGTTGCCGAAAAAGCCATGACCAAAGATTGCGGACTTCTCGTCAATGTTTCCCGTAAGCTGATTTATGCCTCCTCCGGAAAGGATTTTGATCTGAAAGCCCGGGAACAGGCCGCTTTTTACCAGGAACAAATGGATAAGCTTTTGCAGAGCAAGGGCCTCGTCTGATATCCCAACCTTTTTACTATCCATAAAAAACAACAATATTGGGTATCATGTTTCTTAGGCTTTGCCTGTTAGGAAGGTTCTTTCCCGAAAATAATTTGGTTCTATAATCCAAACATTTTTATATTTACAATGTTTTTTAGGTAAAAGATTTAGGTCTTTTCGGGTCTGAATCATTTTGAACCAAAAGCATTACCGTTTCAATCTATTGTAACCCTTAACCCCTTTGTTATGCAGAGAAATTACCATTTTTTTCGTCCTGATCGTGCCATGTGGAGAAAGGCCATGAGCGGTATACCCCGTGTAAAAAACAAAAAGCAATGGGATGCGCTTGATCCCTTTAGCCGGTGGTTGATCTCCACCCGGGCCGCAGTTTTGCTGATGACTTTGTTTGCAGCCATTATTGCGGGGATTTATGCACAGATAGAGTTGGCTTTTCGCTGGGATCTTTTCATTGTTATGACCTTTGGTTTGGTACTGGCCCATGCCACCAACAATATCCTCAACGACCTGGCCGACAGCCGCCTTGGGGTGGACAAAGACAACGCTTTTCGCACGCAATACGGCACCCAGCCTGTTGAAGAAGGTTTCATGACACAGGGAAAATCTATTCGTATGGCTCTGATAACAGGAATATTGGCAGCTGCAGCGGGCGCTTTCCTTGTTTACTCAACCGGGATAGAAGTGCTGTATTTTTTCCTGGCCGGGGTATTCTTTTTGTTTGCTTATAACTGGCCGCTTAAACACATTGGCCTTGGAGAACCTTCCGTGGTGGTAGTATGGGGGCCGCTGATGATTGGAGGAGGATTTTTTGCCATTACCGGCTACTGGTCATGGGATGTGGCAATAGCCAGCCTGCCTTATGCTTTGGGACCAACGGCGGTACTTTTTGGAAAACACATAGATAAAATTCCATGGGATAAACCAAAGAAAGTGGGCACCCTTCCTGTTCTGATAGGGCACAAATCCGCCAGGTATACCACCATTACCTTGTTTATCCTTCAATACCTGATAGTACTTTACCTTATCCTGACCGGGTTTTTTTCCTGGCCGTTGCTTTTGGTTTTTGTGGCCTTGTTTTATTTTTTCATTAAGGTTTTGCCGGTATTCCGCAGGCCCACACCAAAAGAATGCCCGCGCAACTATCCTAAAGATGCCTGGCCTTTATGGTATTCTTCCCATGCTTTTGTGCACAATCGCAGGTTCGGGGGATTGTTTCTGACCGGCCTTATCATACAGATGGTGCTTCAAATGCTTTAAGTATCAGGAAAGAAGTCATCCGGGTTTGTTATATTTTAACCCTGTGAATTCACAGAAACTTTTGAGCAAAGGCCGAATATCGCCGTAAACCATTACCTGGTGATTGCCCGGAGTTTGTTCAAGCCATTCGCTTACCGGGGATTCGGATTTTATTACAGCCTGTGTGCGGCACAACTGCTGATTGTTCATATTGGTTTCGGTGATATGGCCCTTAATGGCGCAGATTTCTTCGAACCGCCCCCCGCTGCGGAAAACGGTAACTTCCTGTTTTTTTAACGGACCGCTGATGGCGGTGCTAATGTCAGACTCCATGTGGGTGATCAGGTCAGCCTGCTGAAGATTATCCAGCATATTGGAAGCAATGGTGCAGTGGGCCAGGGTAAGGGTATTCTCTTCAGGGTCAACAGAAGAAGGGTTGGCCATCCACACCGGCCCTGCACCGAGGTGCTGTCCGGCAATCATGCTGAAAACGGCATGCAGGTCGCCTTCGCAGCCTGCGGTAAGGCCTTCATCGTTCAGAAAGCTCATGGCCATGCAGGCGGTAAATCCATGTTCCAGCAAATCAAAGCATTTTATGGTAATGGCATTCAGCCTGTATTTTTCTATGATTCTCTTT
>SLRE01000061.1 GCA_007131125.1 Bacteroidales bacterium
ACCCTAACGATCCGGATACCTGGCAATGGACTTCGGCCGATCGCCTTTTTCTGGAGTTGCTGCAGGAGGCCCGCAAACGCAACATCCGGGTGATCATCGACGGAGTCTGGAACCATACCGGACGGGATTTCTGGGCTTTCCGCCATTTAAGAGAGCACGGGCAGGATTCACCTTACAGCGACTGGTACAAAATCGCTGAATTTGACGAAAACTACCCCGATGGTTTTGAATATGAAGGATGGTGGGGTTACAAAGGACTTCCTGAATTCCGGGAGGTAGGGGAGGACCTTCACCCGGAGGTAAAAGAGCATATTTTTGAAGTGACCCGCCGCTGGATGGCTCCCGACGGTGATGTAAGCAAGGGAGTGGATGGCTGGCGTCTGGATGTGGTAGAAGAAGTAGGTAAGGATTTCTGGCGCGACTGGCACCGCCTGGTGTATGAGATAAATCCCGAAGCCCTTACCGTTGCAGAAATATGGGATGATGCTGCAAGAGACTATATTGCCGACGACCTTTTCGGAGTGGTGATGAATTATCGCTGGGCTTATGCAACCCATGCTTTTTTTATTCAACAGACTTTAACGGCTTCCGAACTGGCAGGCCGGCTGAAGAAACTGCAGGATGATTTTCCCCACAGGGTAAATGCCGCCATGCAAAATCTTATGGACAGCCATGACACCGAACGCCTGGCCAGCATGATCGTAAATCATGACCATGCTTATAAGGAAGGCAGTAAAATAAGGGAAATTGATAATGAGTATGATGTGCGTGCTCCCAATGAACAGGAGCGGGAATTGCAAGGGCTGATCTCGCTGTTTCAGTATACCTGGGTGGGTGCTCCCATGATCTTTTACGGTACTGAGGCCGGCATGTGGGGAGCCGATGACCCCGATGACCGGAAACCCATGGTTTGGCCAAAAATGCAATATGATGATGAAATCAATCATCCCTATTCGAGACCCCGGCCCCGCGATCCGGTATCTTTTGACCATGAACTGCACCGCTGGTATAGCTTTTTAGGGCAAATAAGGGCCGAAAGCCCTGCCCTTAATACAGGAGATTTTACCTTCATAGCCCACGAAGATGAAGCCAAAGTTTTTGCTTTTGCACGCCATACCCGGGATGATTTTGCCCTGGTTTTTATCAACAGGGGAGAAGAAAGCCACAGTCTTGATGTTTCTGTTCATATGATCGACCCCCTTCCGGTTGAACTGATTGATCGCATCGGGGGTGAAACCTTTGAAGTACGGGAAGGGAGAATCGTTTTGGAAATTCCTGCCCTTTCAGGGATGATCCTGGTGGGCAATTAAATATTTCACCTTCAGCAAAAAAAAATGCCGTTCCTTTCCGGAGCGGCATTTTTTTAACGGGCCTTTTGGCCCTTGATTTTGTTCAGGTGATCTATGCAAGTTTTACATTAGCTGCATTCAATCCTCTTCTGCCTTCTTCAAGATCGAAGGTTACTTCGTCACCTTCTCTGATTTGATCAACCAGGCCGGTAGCATGTACGAAGAATTCTTTGTCTGATTCAGAATCTTTAATAAATCCAAATCCTTTTAGTTCGTTGAAGAACTTAACTGTTCCAGTTTTCATAATAATGTGTAATGTGTGTTAATGATGGTACCGGGTAGCGCAAAAATGAGGGGAAAACTTCTTATTTGGTAAGTGATTCGTGTTCAATTATGCGGTTAGCAATACCTTTTGTTAATAATTATCGGGGCAAAGGTAATGATAAAAATAAAATTCAAAAGTTTTTTTACATTTTTTTTGCCTTAATGTTTATTGCTGGTTGGTCCATCTCATAATTATCTCCTCCAGCTCTTTTCGGGTAACAGGTTTTGCGAGATAGTCGTTAAAGCCCTGTTTCAGGTAGTTTTCCGCATCTCCTTCCATGGCATTTGCCGTTAAGGCGATCACAGGAGTTTGATATCCATGTTCCAGCCGGAGGTTTTTCAGGGTGGTGACCCCGTCCATAACCGGCATCATGATGTCCATCAGTACAATCCGGTGTTTTTTTGGAAGAAACTTTTCCAGGGCTTCCTGCCCGTTGGAGGCCACATCTACACGACATCCCGAACTTTCAAGCATAAGTGAGATCACCCGCTGATTGACCAGCTTGTCGTCTACAAGCAGCACATCCATGTCAAGAAGTGGGCTGCCCGAATCAGAGGAATAATGCACGGCCTGATCTGCTGCCTGACTGTCTTCGGGTAATTTTACCCTGAAGGTAAACCAGAATGTACTTCCTTCTCCAGGTTTGCTCCTCACCCCAATTTCACCATGCATTAAATTTACCAACTCCTTGCAAATGTAAAGCCCAAGGCCCGATCCACCAGCTGAGCGGGTCAATGAACTGTCAATCTGACTGAATTTCTGGAAAAGCAGGGCCTGATTTTCTGTTGATATCCCTATGCCTGTGTCCTCCACTTCGATTTTGATAAATACTTCCCTCCCTTTGGGTTTTCCCGATAACCTGAGACAAATTTGTCCCTGTTCTGTAAACTTAATGGCATTGCTTACAAGGTTCATCAATACCTGTTCAATGCGGTTTTTGTCGGCAATGATCCTTGCTGGAAAACCCTTTTCCAGCTCGGTTATAAATTGCAGCTTTTGTTTTCGTGCCCCCGGCTCAAAAAGGGTCTGAATGTGTTTTAGGGTTTCTTCCAAATCAAACAATTCGGGACGCAACTCAATTTTGCGGGCTTCAATTTTCGAAATATCCAGGATGTCATTGATAATTCCAAGCAGTATTCTGGATGATTCAATGATTATGGATAGGTGATTTTTTTGTTTTTCGTTTAAAGGTGTGTTTAGCAGCACTTCAGCCATTCCAAGGATGCCCGTTACCGGGGTGCGGATTTCATGACTCATATTGGCCAGGAACAGGTCTTTGGTCTGAGATGCCTTGCGGGCAATCTCCATTTCATGTTTTATTTCCCTGGCTTTCTTTTTTTCCGTAATATCCAGACAAAAAATTTCAAAAAGATAATTTCCGTTTA
Organism: Bacteroidales bacterium; assembly: GCA_007131125.1. Lineage (GTDB taxonomy): Bacteria > Bacteroidota > Bacteroidia > Bacteroidales > UBA7960 > PUML01. Next base: position 3,000 of record SLRE01000061.1, read on the forward strand.
CCTTTTGTGGGTTCTTTCTTATATGCGCACTCAGCCAGATGGTTTCTCCTGAGGTCTTTTGGGCTTTGAACTCAATATCCTGAAAATGAACTTCAAGGCCATCCTGGATTTTCAGCTGTTTTTTTAATTCCAAAAAGTGACTTAACTCTTCTTTGAGAAAAGTTTGGCTCTCCGTTAATTCGCATATTGAGGAATACCCGAAAATATTGGCAAGTGCTTTATTGGCATTGATGATTTTCCCATTCCCGGTAACCTGCAAAATACCCATGCTTGCATTATTGAACAGATCCCTGAACCGGCTTTCACTTTCCATCAAAGCTTTCTCTGAACGGGAACGCAACATTAACAAGCCGACCTGCCTGATAAAAATTTCAACGAAACCATGGTTTTTAAATGTGATGCCTTTGGGCATGAAAAAAGTAAAATCCCCGGCAATTTCCTCGTTATGAACAATACGCGCCACACCACACTCCCCAAGTGAGAAGGTCTTTTGCAATAGTCGGGAAATATGGACTGGAATTACTTTTCCGGAAAGTTCTTCCAGCTTTTTAAAAACAGAAATTACCCTGCCTTTGATCTTTTTCTCCCGCTCCAGATCAATGTCCCATTGCTTTCCTTTCAACGAATAACCCAGTATTTTTCCGGCCTTTTTAAATGAGGCGCCACTACCTGACAGAGCTACGGTGGAAAATTTTTCCTGATCACTCCCATAAATATTAAGGGCTGCATAATTTGCCCCCGAAATTTCCCGGAAATAATCCACAATTTTTTGATGATCCATGGTCTGGTGGGTGAACTGGAAAAATTCTTCTGTTACCTTAACCAGTTTCTCCATGTTTTGCTGGTTCTGCATTTTACGGGTTATGTCCCGGGCAGAGGCATAAATATATTTTCCGGAGAGTACTGCTCTCCACTCAATCCAACAATACTGACCATTTAAACAGCGGTAACGATTGATGAAATCAGACAAGGAGCCTTCCTGGAGAATCTTTTTCATTGCCGTGCGGGTGGCTTTTAAATCCTCCGGATGTACCAACTTCGAATAATCTTTCCCGATAAGTTCCCGAACAGGGTAGCCTAATACCCTTTCCCATTCCCCGTTCAGACGTATGAATTTTCCATGGTGGTCAGCTACCCCCATCAGGTCAATGGCCGAATCAAAGAAGTTTTGCAGCTCACGGTCTTTTCTCCCCAGCTTTTCTTCAAGCTCAAGATTCCGTTTTTCCATCTGTTTTAAAGGAAAGGATTCTCCTTCTTCCAGCTCCCTTTCTCCCCGTGAAAAATGGATGTGACAGATTTTCCAGCTTCCGTTCCGTTTGGAAAACACCATGCTCAGGCGATAGCCGCTTAGTTCTACAGGCAGGCCCTCAATGGTGGTTTGAATATCCATCTCCGAAATGATCATCCCGCTATGGGAGGAAATGGGTACGACCTTTAAAAATTTTTCTTTGTAGGAAATGGAGTAGGGGCATTGTGCCCGGTCGCGTGAAAAAACTTTAACGGTTTCTTCAAAATTCAGGGTTGTTTCATCTTTTCCGGAACCAAAATTTGTTACCTCCTCAGAAAAAAGGGCTTTAACAGACTCCAGGTCTCTTTTGCTAAAGTATAACTCCTGGTAATGACGGTAAACTGCTGTGATTTCTTTTTCAATAAGCCGGGGGTCGAATGCTTCATTCATGGATGTGGATTACTTAAAAAACTGCTTTTTAATGTAACCTTTTTGGATTATGCAATGATAAGTATTTTTTTTACATATTTTCTACAAGAGCAGCAGTTTTCGCATTTTTTAATTGGGCGCTATCCATTTAAAAAGCTTTTCAATTAGTTGGCGCTGGGTTACGGGTTTGGCAAGGTAATCATGAAACCCTTTATTGATATAAAACTCCTCATCTCCCACCATGGCATTTGCTGTAAGGGCAATAACGGGCGGAGTTTTCGGATTGTCTTCCTTTAATTTGTTTAATGTGGCTATTCCATCCATTCCCGGCATCATGATATCCATAAAAATCAAGCGGTGTAAACCCGGCTGGAAATTCTCAAGGGCATCCATTCCATTGTCTGCCAGATCTACCTCACAGCCCAATGATTCCAGCATAATGGAAATAACCTTTTGATTAACCACTTTGTCATCCACCAACAATATCCGCAATCCTTTAAAAGAGGCGGAAAAATCGACTTCCCTTTCAAAAAGCCGGTCATTGGTGGAAGACACCTTTTGAACCGGAATGGTAAACCAGAAGGTGCTTCCTAAGCCGGGTTGGCTTTCCACGCCTATACCTCCGCCCAAAAGCTTTACAAGCTCCTTGCTGATGAAAAGCCCAAGACCGGTGCCTTCTTTTTGCTTACTGATGGCGTTGTCGAGTTGTTCAAATTTTTTAAAAAGCTTGTTTTTTCCTTCAGGTGCAATGCCAATACCGGTATCGCAAACCTCCACGGTAAGGCTTGGGTCGCCCGCAGGGTTTTCTTTAACTGAAAGCTTAATTTCAATACTACCTTCCTTTGTAAATTTAAAAGCATTACTGATCAGGTTGATCATTACCTGTTTCAGGCGGCCTTTATCTGTGCGAACCAATTCCGGAAGGGTTGTTTTTTCAGTAACCAGGAGCTGCAGTCCCTGTTGGCGGGCATTGGGTTCAAAAAACAAACTGATGTTGTGCAGTAAATCTTTCAGACTGAAAACCTCAGGATACAGCTCCAGTTTTCCGGCTTCAATCCTGGAAATATCAAGGATGTTGTTGATGATCTTCAATAGGATTTCGGAAGATTCGTTGATGGTGTTTAAGTATTCTTCCTGATTTTCATCAAGTTTGGTGCGCGAAAGAATATCTGCCATTCCAATAATTCCGGTAACCGGTGTGCGTATTTCATGGCTCATATTTGCCAGGAAAAGGTCTTTTGCTTCGGAGGCCTTACGGGTCACCTCCATTTCCTTTTCAAGCTCCTGGCTGCGCATACGGTCAGTGATGTCCTGGCAAAATACCTCTATTAAAGGTCGTTCGGAATAAGATTCTTCGCTGATCCGTGCATTGACATCCAGCCAGATGCTTTTTCCATCCTTTTTTCTGGCTGAAATTGTCTGGTTAGCCATCCGCCCATGAGTCTTAAGTTTTCGAAAAAGCTCTTTTAGGTCTTTCGGCAAAACAATCATTTCATCACCCGAAAATAACCCATTGGCTTGCAATTCTTCAAGAGAGTCAAACCCAAAAATTTCAAGGAAAACTTTATTTGCATTTTCAATTTTACCGTCAATGGTAAATTGCAAGATCCCCATATTGGCATTCTCAAAAAGATTGCGGTAACGGGTCTCACTGTTCTTTAGGGCTTCTTCACTTTTTTTCCTGCGATCGATATCAATTACGGTGATGATCTTTCCATTGAAGGGGCCAATGGTGTCCTTCAGTTTTCCTTCCTGGAATTCGAGCCACTTCTCGCCCTGTCCCTTACCCTTATATAAACATTCTTTCCTGTCATCGTTATACTGGATTACTTTTCCCGAATCATTCTGCTCAAGACACAATTCCATTATGGAGTCAAACGGTTTGCCGAGGTAATGGTGATTGATCCCAAGGAGTTTTCTTGCCGCTTCATTCATATCGGCTATTTCGTCCTCCTCAGTCAGCACAATAATTCCTTCCCTGATGTGGTCAAAAACCTTGGCGCGGGCCACAGGCAACACCCTGAAAAGCTTCATCCCGAAAAACTCCTTACTGACGATAAGCGCGGCAATGACTAAACCAAAAGGGGTAAGATCAAGAAATCCTACCGGCCCAAGATTGGTAATATCCAAAAGGTAGGCGGCCCAGGGAATGGAGGACCCGAAAAACAGATACAGAAAACGTTTGCCATGGTAATCACTGCTGCGAAAAAAGGAGGTCAGCAACAGGGTATTTGCCACCAACAGGCAAAAATTGGTATAAATGGTATGGATCAAAAACCAGGGTCCGTAATAACTTCGGGACAGGGTCATCCCGTCTCGGCTGATTATTTCAATGTCTCTCACTGCCCATCCGTGAAGGTGGTTGGTCCAGACCAACAACAGGGTTATGACCGGAATAAGAAAAATTGCAACAAGCCTGTAAAGGTTAAACATCCTTGAACGGTCGGTATATTGCAATACGAAGATAAGCCACAAAGGAGCGATCATTACTATGCCCAGGAACTGAAAGCGAAGCCAGAATCCAAATGTTTCCAGGGTTTGACTGTAAACCTGGAAAAAATACCCCATTGAGTAAATGCCAAGGGCTAGCATCAGAAATGAAAAGGTTCTGGCCGATAAAATATTATTAATACTCAGAGCTTTGATGGAAAGCGCAATAAAAACCAATCCGGAAAGGATCAGAAGGTAAAACATTACAGACAAAAACATTTGTATTGCGGGAGATGTTTGTTAACAAATAAAAGAAAAAGCTTTGTTAAGCCTGTTTTTGGGTTCAAAGATAACATATTGAATCATCTGATTTAAGTGGAGACCCCCGGTAGTTTTCCGCAATAAAAAGAAGTTTTGGATGAGGTTGTGAAAAGATAGACCCAAAAGACTATTGGAAAAGACAAAAATCAAATAAATTTTTCAAGGGAGTTGGAAATGGCTGCTCCAATAGCGGTGCAGTATTCTGCATGGTCAGGAACGGTAAACCGGACTTTGTAAAGTCTTGACAACTCATCAAAGGTTTTTTTGGCCTGTGGTATGTTTACCAGCTTTCCCGAAAGAACTATGTCTGTGTCCTTCTGGGTGCGGGCTGCAAAAATGGCCATCATCCCAACCACCTGGAAAACCATATTCAAAATACCCCGGGTAATATCGTTGATACTGGCCTGGTCTTTCATTTTTCCAAAATTGGAGGCGGTAATGGTACTCGGAAGATTACCTATATCGGTATGCGAAATATCCCCAATGCTTAAATCCACATTGGATAATCTTCCTGAAGAAGCAGCCTCAACAATATTTTCAAAGCTGGACAGGTTTGCCATGGCTTTGGACAAACCCGATATGGTGCCGCCTCCCACGCCGGTTCCTCCAAGATGGTGAATGCAATGCCCATGGGCTTTTACAAAGGCGGTGCCTGTACCCATACTTACAATAATTGCCTTTTTTAATCCCGATAAAAACAACCCTCCGTAGCCAAGGGCTTTGAATTCCTCAATTTTTTTAACCCTCAATCCAAGCAATTCGTTTTTGATGAATGAAGCCCCAACACCGGTAGTGATCACACTGCAAATTTCTTCCAGTTTTAAATCATTAACACTCAAAAATTTGCCCATTGCACCCGAAGCTGAAGCAATAGGGTCATTGGCCTCTACAGTTAAGGGTTTGATGATTTTTCCACCTTTAATCCCTACAATTTTGGTTGTGCTGCCCCCAATGTCTATTCCAATGGTCATAACTTATCCTGTATTTTTTGCTTGTACCCGCAAATTTGAAAAATTTATCCCTATATCCCAAGTTCAAACTGCATCATTACATTCCAGTGGCCGTTGGTTTCGAAAAACCTGCTTTGCTTGTCATGGTAAGAAACATTTACCTGGAATTTGTTGCGATGCTTTGTAAAATAATGAGATGCTCCGAGAGTATAGATATTTGTTTTGGGTTCGAAATTCCGCAATTCATCATGCGGTCTAACATAGGTATACCTGACAGCCATTTCTGTATTTCCCGGGAAAATATAACTAACCTGGCTGCTTAATCCTTCTCCTGTATATATGTAAAGGTTGTCCGGCATATCTTCTTCAAGTCCGGGCTGAACGGAAGCCCTGCGTGTGGCATATTCACCCTGCAGGGCCCAACCCTGGTATTTTGCAATTGCATCCAGAAAATACGAGGTGATATCTGCAGGTGCCGGAAGTTCATAACCCCTTTGGCCTAAAGTGCGCCTGGCTTTGTTGTTGAATGAGTAACTTGCTCCGAACGAGATCCTGGGGGAGGGCTCGCGCATCAGATCGCCCTCCAGAAAATCCCCGTCATTTTTAAAAGAGCCAAGGGGAAGCAGCTCTATTCTTCCGGTATATGCCAGCCCATCGTCGGTTTTTTGAATATTGCGGCCCTCACCGGTGGTAAGTGCCCCTTTAAGGTTGAAATGAAAGTTTGAATAGCGGTTGCTGTAATATGCCATCATTCCAAAATCCCGATCAATATTGAAAAGGGCGTTCACCAGGGAGCGATCCACAAATTGTTGTTGTCCGCTGGAAATCACCCGTTGCCGGTTGCCGGGCAGTTTGCCTTGGCCCATTCCCATGTAAAAATTATCGGTGAAGTTGTAAAAAACCATGGCATCCCGTAATATACCGGGAAACCCGGTAACATCCCAATCCTGATCTCCCCTGGTAAAAGAAAGCTGCAGGTAATATGTTAATCCCGACTGTCCAACAAAACCATCAAAACGCAACCTGAGCCGGCGCACATTGGCCTCAAAATTATCAGGAGAAAAATTTGTTCCGGAAACGGTGTTCATACCCATGCGGTTTTGCATGCGAAACCTCAGGTTCAGGCCAAAACTGGAGTCAGGAGCAAAAAAGCCCAGCCCCTGGTCAAAAGAAATCACGGCACGCTCATCTACTTCGGTCTGGGCAAGAGCCGGCGCAGCCAGAAAAAAGATTCCAATAAACCAGATTATTTTCCTCAGCATAAAAGTTAAAAATTAAGTTCAGGATTTTAAGGATTTTCTATTCCCCTGGCAAGCAAATCTGCAAGATGGATGGTTTTTACAGGCAGTTGATGTTTTTTTATGTATGCCTCCAGATGCATCAGGCAGGAGGCTTCAGTGCTCACAATATATTCAGCCCCGGTATCCAGTGCATTCCGGACCTTTTGGTCGGCCATGGCGGTGGAAACAGGTTCGTGTTTTACAGCAAAAGTACCGCCAAATCCGCAGCAAACATCCGTATCCTTCATCTCCACCAGCTCCAGTCCTTTTACTTTGGACAGCAAAATTCGAGGCTCCTTTTCTAATTTGTATTCGCGCAAAGCCGCACAAGAATCGTGAAAAGTTACTTTTGCCTCAAACTCTGCCCCAAGATCAATGGTTTTGGAAACGTTCACCAGAAAATCGGTCAACTCGAAAATTTTCTGGGAGAGGTATTTGTTTTCATTGTGCAGGGCAGAATTGTAAAACATCCGGGGATAATAATTCTTTACCATACCGATGCAGGAGGCCGAAGGGCCCACCACATATTTGTATTCGGAAAAGTCGCGGATAAATTTTTCAGCCACACATTTGGCTTCTTCCCAGAATCCGCCATTGAAGGCAACCTGACCGCAACAGGTTTGCTCCGGATTATAAGCCACCTTCAGGCCGGCTTTTTGCAAAACCTTAACCATGCTCAGGCCGGTATCCGGCATTACCTGGTCAATAAAGCAAGGAATAAATATTCCAACCTCCATATCATTAATTTATTTCAGCTATTCAAAGACTTCCGGACCGGCCGGCCTCCATTCCAAAGTCAGGCTTCACGCTGCCTGAGGGCTTCAAACAAAACTATACCTGAAGCCACCGACACATTCAAAGAGGCAATTTTTCCTTTCATGGGAATGGCCATCTCCTCATCAGCCATTTTTAATGCTGCTGCAGAGATTCCTTTGTCCTCCGAACCCATAATAATGGCCTGTGGTCCCGACAAATCGGTCTGGTAGATCGATTTGCCTGCCTTTTCCTTGCAGGCGGAAACCCTGATGCCACTGGCCTGCAAAAATGCAATAGACTCCAGGGTGTTGGCTTCCCGGCAAACCGGTATGCGCGACAATGCCCCTGCCGAAGCCTTTATTGCATCCGCACTTATGGGTGCCATTCCTTTTTCCGGGATGATGAGGGCATGGGCTCCGGCACATTCAGCCGAACGCGCAATGGCCCCAAGATTCCGTACATCGGTAATACGGTCAAGAATCAGCAGCAAAGGGGTTTCACCACGCTCAAAAATCATCGGAAGCAGCACATCCAAAGGCTGATACGTGATCAGGGAGACAAAAGCAATGACTCCCTGGTGATTTTTCCGGGTGATCCGGTTTAGTTTCTCTACGGGAACCATTTGAAAAGGGATCTTCTCCTGCCGGATCAGCTGAAACAGATCCTGGAAGTTCTCTCCTTTAAGGCCCTTTTGAATCAGCACCTTTTCGGGTTTTTCTCCGCCCTTTATGGCTTCCATTAACGGGTGTATGCCAAAAATAAAATTTTCCAAAATACCTGGTTTTCTCGGTTATTAAGTTTTTTCCGGGGAAAAGTTATCGGCAAATTTCGCAAAATAAATCAAAACAAGCTGATAAAACCAATGTGAACTTTCGCATTTCTAAACTGTAAAGGGATGCCGGGTTCTTTGCCAAGGGCATAAAAAACAGATAAAATACCGGGAGCGGTTTCCAGGCTGATGCCGGCCCCTGTTCCCCATGGCCAGCCGTTCTGGTAACTGTCTTTCAGGCGCTGTTCAAAATATGCCGCATTAAAAAACAGGGAGAAAAAGGATTGTTCCCCGGTGAAATACCGCCATTCAGCCGAAAAAATCCCATAAAAGGAACTCAGTATGGAAGCCTCGTCAAACCCTTTCAGGTCGTTAAAACCGCCTATTCTGAACAGCTCGGTTTCAAATAATTGTTTTCCCCATAAACCTGCCGTTTCTGCACCAAATACCATGCTGCTGCGCCTTCCTGTGGGGTAGCGGTAAATTCCGGAAAAAGTGCCGGTATACTGTGTTTGCCTTTCTTCAACACCTTCGTAAAGTTCAGGGGGCAAATCCTGGTTTTGACGTATCCTTCTGTTTCCGGCAGCAAAAGAAATTTCGGCCCGGTATCCATCCCTGAAGCCAGCAAAGAAGCCTGCACTTCTTGATGAAACCTCCAGTCCATAAAAACCCGTGCGGGAATCAATCTGTGCCGGGAGGGTGGTGGCATTCTCAAAACGGCTGGTATTCAAAAGCTCGGTACTGCGGATATCGGCAAATACCCTGAGTGCAGTGTTGCGGGAAGTCTGATAGGAGAAGGAAGGTTTTCTTCTCAAGGAAATCCAGGAGGTATCCTGCTTGTGCAGAGAAAATTTAAAACCGGCAGAAAGGGGAGTGGTCAGCAGGTAAGGATATTCTGCAAAAAGTTCCAGGCGCTGGGTGCCCTGACCCAATCCTTTCCAGCGCATATCAAATGTTTCACCCCTTTCCAGCACATTCAGCAAATGGAGATTCAACTGACCGGTAACCTGCAGCTTTTCAGGATCAACAGGGCTGCTGCCCAAACCGGCTATGCCGTCAAAACGGTTGGCGGAGCGTCTTTCCAGGCCAACCTCAACCCTGGCATCTTGTTCGGTAAACTGAACCATGGGTTCCTGCGAAAGCCGGGCAAAGGCAAGGTCCTCAAGCCTTAAGGCAAGATTTGCCGCTTTTTTCTCACTATAAGGTTCTCCTTTTCTTATGCCCGTATGATTGGCAAGAAATCCCCTGGAAACAGCCACATCACCTTTTACTCTCAGGGAATCAAAAACAATATAAGCCCCGGTATTCACATTCAGGGCAGCAGAAAGACGGTCTTCCTTTATCTGTATGCTGTCGGCCCTGACACTTGCAAAAGGGTACCCATGGTTTTCATACCATTCCACCACACGCTGCTGTATGCGGTCAAGATCTCCAAAAGGCAGGGGATTGCCGTTGAAAAGATCCCCAATTCTCAGTTCGGCCATTACTTCACGGCTGAGATTGCCCCTTCTCAGCATCCAGTAAAACCGGGGACCGGGATGAATATAAACCTTATGGGTATTGTTTTGTACCAAATGAGAGTCGGTGCGGGCTTTTAAATACCCTTTTTTGTGCAGGGCTTCGACCAGGCCTTCCGCATGGGCCATTAAGGAAAGACTGTCGGTAAACTGTTTTTTTGCAGGAAGGTTTTCAGGCAAAGGGTAACGGGAATCGGAAGAAAACACCTCCAAAGCCGGTGGTTCAGCAGCAAGGCTTTTCGCCCATAAAATGAAAACCAAAAACAGAAAAACCGGGTTCTGCATGGCGAGGTCCTGTTATTTTATTTGCCAGTCAATTTCATTTTTCCCGTTGGAGCGCAATATCCCGTTGGTCTTTGAAAAATGCCTGCATCCGAAAAAACCCCTTGCGGCCGAAAAAGGGGAGGGGTGGGGTGCTTTAAGGATATGATGCCGGGTGGTGTCGATAATGGCCTCTTTGGCCTGTGCATAGTTTCCCCACAACAAAAAAACCAGCCCCTCCCTTTTTTCGGAAAGAGAGCGTATGGCAGCATCGGTAAACTGCTCCCATCCTTTATTCTGATGCGATCCGGGTTTTCTTGCCCTGACGGTTAAGGTGGCATTCACCAGCAAAACACCCTGATCGGCCCAGGATGTTAAATTGCCATGAGGTGGAATTGGCACCCCAAGGTCGTCATGCAGTTCTTTAAAGATATTCTGAAGAGACGGGGGTTTGGCAATTCCTTTATTCACTGAAAAGCAAAGCCCATGGGCCTGCCCGGGTCCGTGATAGGGGTCCTGCCCCAGCAAAACCACTTTCACTTCAGGAAAAGGGGTATGGTTAAATGCATTAAAAATCAAAGAACCTGGCGGATAGATGGTATGGGCCTTCTTTTCCTCCACCAGGAATTTTTTCAACTCACTGAAATAAGGCGCATTGAATTCGTCCTCAAGTACCTCTTTCCAGCTTTCTTCAATAACGGGACTAACCTTACTTTCTTGCATAAACAAAAATTACCGTTTTTTTTCAGGACGACTTTACTGCTCCATAGCAGGTGCCAAAAGCTTGCTGAAGTCCAGCCCCCCAAAATTGCCTGAACTCATAAATAAAAAGCAAGTGTCCGTCGGTTCCGTTTTTATCAACAACTCAAACAGCTTCCCCGGATCGTTGAATACCTGAAGGTCTTTTTTCCCAAAAGCTTTTTCTATTTCGGAAAATTCAAGGTTAGGCAGTTTTTTCAGCTCCAGGGCATGGGGGTTGAAAAAAACCATGGCCTGATCTGCCGCATCCAGGGCTCCCTTGTATTGGTCAAGGAAGTTTTTGCTAAGGCTTGAAAAGGTATGCAACTCCATACAAACCACCAGCTTTTTCACAGGATACTGCTCTTTTACTGCCATTGCGGTTGCTTTTACCTTGGAAGGTGCATGGGCAAAATCCCTGAAAAACACCGTGCCGTTTTTATTGTAAAACTGCTCAAGGCGTTTGCTGGCACCTTTAAACCCCTGAATGGCTTCAAAAAACATGGGATTGCTGACCCCTAACTGATGGCATACAACCCTTGCCGCATTGATGTTTAACAGATTGTGACGGCCAAAAACTTTCAGGGGATATTCTTTGGACTTGTGAGTCAAAACAGTAATTCCATCCCTTATTTCATGCGATGGCAGACCATAAGGGTAAAGAGTAAGGTTTTGGGGACGCTCTTCTTCCACCAGCTTTTCCACCTCCTGGTCTTCACTGCAGTAAATCAGCTTGCCCTGATCTTCAATACACCTGATAAATCCCCGGAATTGTTCCAGGTAGTTTTCGTAGGTTTTAAAAACGTTGATATGATCCCATGCAATGCCGCTTATCAATGCAATATGGGGTTTGTAAAGATGAAACTTCGGTCTTAGGTCAAGGGGCGAACTTAGGTATTCATCTCCTTCTAAAACCATAAAAGGGGCTTTTTCAGACAATTTTACCATTACATCAAAGCCTTCAAGCTGTGCACCGACCATGTAATCGGTTTCAATGCCATGATAATGCAGTACATGAAGAATCATGGCGGTAATTGTGGTTTTTCCGTGGCTGCCTCCGATTACAATGCGTGTTTTTTCTTTGGATTGCTCGTACAAAAATTCGGGATAGGAATAGATGTTCAGTCCGGCTTCACGGGCACGGGCCAGTTCAGGATTGTCTTTGCGTGCATGCATACCAACAATAACCGCATCCAGGGATGGGTCAATTTTTTCGGGAAACCAACCCTGCTTTTCAGGCAAAATTCCATAACGCAAAAGGCGGCTACGGGATGGCTCAAAAATCTCATCATCCGAACCGCTTACCCGGTATCCTTTTTTGTGCAGGGCAATGGCAAGATTGTGCATGGCGCTGCCCCCAATGGCAATGAAGTGAACTTTCATCAAAGCTTTATTTTCTGAAAAATGTAAAGTTATGTTTTTTCAAAATTGTGCCTGTCATATTGATTGCGAAATTATGCTGCACTAGCGATAGCACAAGTTATTTCAAGGGATGAGGTCTTTTTTACAAGTAAGTTTTTCTATGTTACAAATTTATCTTTTCCTTAATACAAACTTAACAAATTACCATTACCGTTTTGACAAAAATGATTTACTACACTGATAATGCCGGTTTTCCAGCTATCTCGCGGATAATTTCTTTTACAGGCGAAATTCTTTGTGTAAAGTTAATCCGTAAACAAAACGCATTTTTTAATATCTTGTCAGGCGAAGGCAAAAAGCCAAAATTATTAAAACTTTTTCCGGACCTTTTGATAAACGATTGATGTTGTGAATAAAAAACCCGCCAAAGGAAACTACCCCCTGGCATCTGTTTACGGGCTTTTCGAATGGCCCCTGGAAAGGCTTATTTCAGGATGGCGAAAGCCTTTGCTGGAAAAAGCAAGTGGAAAGGTCTTGGAAATAGGAGTGGGTACCGGCTCCAACATTCCCCATTATCCGGAGGGCCTGCAAATTACCGGCATTGATTTCAACCACAAAATGCTTTCCAGGGCTAAAAAACGCTATTCTCATCTTTCTAATGTGGAGCTGCTGCTGATGGATACCGAAACCCTGGATTTCCCGGATAATTCTTTTGATACCGTGGTGGTTTCTTTTGTGTTCTGCTCGGTAGAAGACCCGGTAAGGGGTTTCAGGGAAATAAAAAGGGTTTGCAAAAACAATGGACGAATATTGCTTCTGGAGCATGTAAGAAGCCAAAAACCTGTCCTGGGAATGATGATGGATTTTTTCAATCCCCTTTCGGCCTGGCTTTTCAAAGACCATGTAAACCGAAATACACTGAAAAACCTTCAAAAAGCAGACTTTCCGCCGAATGCTATTTATGAAGAAAACTTATGGCTGGACATTGTCAAAAAAATCGAAATACGCAATGGCAAATAATTGGTTTACAACAAAATAATAAATCCTCCCCAAAGAAAACCGTTTATACAAATTTTGTAGTTTTGCAGTGAATGGTTATATTCATACATATGGATATAAATAACTAAATAATTTTGAACCTTTTTTATCAATTATGAAATTATTCCCGGTAATTGCAGAATATTTTAAAATGGACGGTGGGGCCTGCTTTGGAGTGGTGCCAAAAAGCATCTGGCAAAAGCATGTTCCGGTGGATGAAAACAATATGGTTCCCCTTTCATCCCGCTGTTTGCTGGCCGATACCGGCGACCGCCTCATACTGGTAGACACCGGCATGGGCAACAAGCAAAGTGAAAAGTTTTTCAGCTATTTTTTCAGGTTTGGAGATGAAAACCTGGAAACATCCTTTAAAAAACAGGGCTATCGTTTTGAACAGGTTACCGACGTAATCCTTACCCATTTGCATTTCGACCATGTGGGCGGTGCCGTTAAGTGGGCAGAAGAAGGCAAAACCCCTGTTACGGTTTTTCCCAATGCTACTTATTACTGCACCAAATCACAATGGGACTGGGCCATGAATCCCA
>SLRE01000109.1 GCA_007131125.1 Bacteroidales bacterium
GGCTTGCCAGGGCACGCCCGCCTTCATGGCCGGGCCAGTATGCGTGGATGATGGCATCTGCAAGGGGCTCGGCCTCGCGAATGATGCGGGGTCTGCCCTGCAACAACACCAAAACAATGGGTTTGCCGCTTTGATGCAGGCGCTTTACCAGTTCTACCTGGTTGGCCGGCAGATCCAGCTCGTCAATATCGGAGGGTTTCTCAGTAGCAGGCCTTTCACCCAGGCAGATAATGATCATATCCGAACGGGCTGCTTTTGCCAGCAGGTGGCCTTCGCTTTCCACCTCTCCTTCATAATCTGTTCCGGGAGTAAAGAGAATGTTTTCCTTTCCGTGCAGGTGTTGCATGGCTTCCAAAATGGTTTTTTTGCCGGGGTCATCATAGGTTGGGTCGTCCCCGGCCCAGGTTCTGCTCCATGGGCCGTTTAAGGCTGTCAGGGCATTGGAAGTTGGCCCGGTTATCAATATTTTTGTCTCCTTATCCTTAATGGGAAGCAAATCATTTTTATTTTTCAGCAAAGTCAGGGACTCGAGGGCTGCCTTGTAACTTTCTTCTGCAAATTCTTTCGAACCAAACTGGGTGTATCCTGAAGGATCGTGCCAGGCATTATCGAAAAGGCCCAGTTTGAATTTCACATATAGTATTCTGCGCACAGCATCGTCAATCCGGCTCATGGGTATTTTACCTTCCTTAACCAGTTCCACAACGTTGGTAGCAAAACTGGCATCATAAGGAACCATGCTCATGTCAAGGCCGGCCATTACGGCAATTCTTGCCGCATCTTTTGCATCCCTGGCCACATTGTGGACCGTTGCAAGGCGATCAACATCTTCCCAGTCGGAAATGACAAAACCTTTGAGCCCTAGCTCCCCTTTCAAAACTTCGGTAATAAGGTAATGGTCGGCATGTCCTGGAATGCCATTTACGGTACCTGAATTAAGCATGGCGGTAATTGCCCCCTGCTCAATGCCGTGCCGGAAAGGCTCAATATAATACTGTCGAAGGTAATGTTCGGGGATAAGTGCTGGCGAGCGATCTTTTCCGTTGAATGGGGTGCCATAACCCACAAAATGTTTAAGGCATACCGCCACCTTTGTGGTGTCGGAAATGGAATTTCCCTGCTGTCCTTTAATAAAGGCATTGCCCATAACATTGTGCATATGGGTATCTTCCCCGAAAGTTTCAAAGATCCGGCCCCAAAGGGGTTGCATGCTCACATCCAAAACCGGTGCAAAATTCCAGGGTTGTGAAGAAGCGCGCATTTCGTAGGCAGTAATTTCACCTGCGATTCTGGCCAGCTCCGGGTTCCAGCTGGCTGCAAGGGCGATCTGGTGGGGAAAAAGGGTGGACCCTGCAGTGTAATGGGCCCCATGTGCGGCATCCATCCCAAACAATACCGGGATTTTATGCCGTGAATTTTCCGTGACAAACTGTTGAATGCCTTTAATTATGCGATGCCACTCTTCTTTGGAAGGGGGGTATTTTCCCTTGTTTTGTATGGAGCCCACATGATGGTTGATCAACAGATCCCTCATTTTTGCCGTATCCAGCAACAGGGTGTCAAAATCATTCCAGAAAGGTCCTTTGGTGAGGGCGGTCAGACCAACGTTGGTCATCTGACCTGCTTTTTCCTCAAGGGTGAGCAGCTGCAGTAAACTGTCGGCCCGCCGGAAGTGCTCATCCTCATGCACTTCCAAAGCAGGCGGTCGACAGCTACCAACCAAAAACAAAACCACGAAGCATGATAAAAAACCCAGTTGTTTCATTAAACTTTTATTTCACGTAGAACGGGATATTCACCGTAGCAGCATGATTATGTTCATCAGTAATGTAAACAAAGACGCGATAGGCTCCTTCCTCTTCGGGAGCTTTAAAGCCTATGCCGGAATCGTTTGCTGACAGGATAAGCCCTTCGATGGTTTCGGGCCTGGGCTCGTAATCTCCTCCATCGCTGAGTTCAACGGGTTCGGGCATTATTTCGGCCCTTACCGAAAGGCTTTGATTATCAGAATGTTCAACCTTAAACTGCGCACTGTATTCGGTAGATTTTGAAAGAACCACATTGTCGAAGCGGCCGCCCTTTCCTTCAATGGTGAAATCATACACTCTGGGCGCCATATGTTCGGGCCATTCACCGGTCCAAAAATATTCCATCACATTAATGGCTTCTGTTTTTTCGCCGGCTTCGGTAAATAAACCGTACCAGGATGGGGTACGCTCCTGTTTTTGCCCCCAGAGGAACACATATGAACCCATGCAATTCTTTTCATCCCCAAGAATGGCTTTTTTATACCGTTTCTTTATGGTAGCTGCTTTTTCTGTGGAAGTCTGTTCTATGGGCGATCCCCATTTGGTTTCTTCTACCTCCCAGTGTCCGGTGGCCCCCCATTCAGTAACCAGGTAAGGACCATCGTAATTGGCTTCCTTAAGGCGCTGAGGCAGGTTAACGATGTCACCATAGAACTGGATCGACAAAAAATCGATGTCGGGGCAGTTTTCTTCAATATAGGCCACTTCATTGGGGCCTATGCCCGCCAGCATGGTAGTGGTCACATGGTTGCCATCTACCTCCTTGATCATGCGGGCAATGTCGTTAACGGCATCCCATACCCTTTTGTTGGTATAGCGGAGGTTGAGTTCATTACCAATACCCCATCCCAGAAGTGCCGGGTGGTCTTTAAGTTCCATTACTTCTTCTTTGAATTGCTCCAGCTGGGCTGCAACTGCCTCTTCGTCATCATAATCGAATCCGTGGCGCTCGCGGGCAACATCCAGCCCCATCATTACCATCAGGCCGTGTTCATAGGCCTGATCGAGCACTTCCCGTCCGGATTCCCGGCTATTGTCAACGCGCCAGGTACGGAAAGAATTTCCGCCATGGTCTGCCACCAGGTGGCATGGTCCAAATTCACAGCCCGCACCCTTTACGAAGAACTCTTCCCCATTCACAAAAAGACGGTATTTCCCGTCAACATTTCGCACTTCTGAATGGGAGGGTCCTTTGGCCATAATATCTAAGGTTTCGTTTTGATCAAATTGGCATGCCGAAATTAAAAATGTCAGGAATATGATTGATGTTAATCTCAAAGTCTTCATGTTTCTTTTATTTAATTAGGTTTTTTTCCAGTTCTTCAAGTGACTTTCCTTTGGTTTCAGGAATGAATCGCCATACAAACAGCAATGTGAGAAATCCAAATACAGCATAAATAAAATACGTATTACTTGAGCCTAAATATTCTATCTGCACCGGGAACAAAGTTGCCACGCTAAAACTGACGATAGAATTCCAGAATCCCATGATTGAAATAGCAAGACCGCGCAATTTATTTGGAAAAATTTCAGAAAGCAGCGTCCACATTACCGGACCAAGCGATACAGCAAATGAAGCCACAAATAGTATCAAGCCAAT
This sequence comes from Bacteroidales bacterium, assembly GCA_007131125.1. Lineage (GTDB taxonomy): Bacteria > Bacteroidota > Bacteroidia > Bacteroidales > UBA7960 > PUML01. Next base: position 3,409 of record SLRE01000109.1, read on the forward strand.
TAAAACCCAAAAGGCATTAATGTTTATGGAGTGTCGTAAAATCAGCTCTTTATGGCTATTGTAGGTGTCCTGCCCCACTTTTTCGGTTACCCGGCTAAAAAATGTAATTTCATTTTCAAATTCCAGACCTTCCAACTCGGTAAGTTTTGCTATGTTTTTTACATGCTTTTCATCAAACCCACTTTCATAAACTTCCTGCATAAGTGATTCCATAGTGTCGGAATCAATAGTATATTGAGCTTTATGGAAGGAACCACCTACAATAGACATTGAAATAAAAATACCTATGGCGCCAATGTATAATAGCTTTTTCCTTCCAACTCTGTCAATGAGGAACAGAGCTACAATGGTCATCACCACATTGGTCAGACCGATTATAATAGCTTGCATAAATGCAGAATCAGTGGCTCCTCCGGCCATTTCAAAAATCATGGGAGCATAATAAAAAATGGCATTGATGCCGGTTATCTGCTGAAAAAATGCTATACCAAAACCTATTATCAGCACCATTTTCATTCTGGAAGTAAACACATCACCCCAGCTGGGTTTAGATTTGATCACTTCTTCTTTCAGGCTGTCTTTTATTTCCTGATATATAACCAAAGCTTTTTCTTCGCCATTTATTTTAGCGAGCACTTTCTTAGCTTCATCCTCTTCTCCTTTTTGCATGAGCCATCTTGGACTGCGTGGAACAAGGAAAAGCAAACCAAAATAGGCAATTGCAGGCACGGCTTCAATACCAAGCATTACGCGCCACTTTAAGTCAATATCAGCAATGGCTTGCTGAAAATAATAGTTAGAAAAATACGCTATGGAAATACCAATTACTATATTCAGTTGGTTAAAGGTTACCAGGGTACCCCTGAGTTTTTTGGGCGCTATTTCGGCAATATACATTGGCGCAACCAGTATGGCAATACCAACACCAAAACCACCTAAAATACGTGCAATTAAAAATGAAATAATATCAAAAGAAACTGCTGTGCCTATAGCACTCACGGCAAACAGAACGGCCGTTAATATTAAGGCTTTTTTCCGTCCGAAAAAATCTGCAATCCGTCCGGCACTAATATTACCAACAATTGCTCCCAGAATAACTGCACTTACAGAAAACCCAAAAAGCATTGAGCCTGTGTCTAATCCAAAAGTATGCCTGTAAAACGGAGCAGCACCGGAGATAACTGCACTGTCAAAACCGAGAAGGAACCCTCCCAACGCCACGATCAGGGAAATTAATACGGTATATACTTTTCTGTTCATTATAAGATTCGATTTTTTGATATTTAAGTCTTCTTCAGCCATATCCCTGTTTTTTCAGCCTTTTTGTCTGGCCGGTCCCTTCCTGCAGGGTAAAGCGTTCCTTTAAGCCGTTTCTAAACCGGCTTTCATCGCCTCAAGATGCTAAAAAGAACTCCCGTTTAATTCATGTTTTGCCTTTCCAAAAAAAGGACAGGCATATAACTGAATAAAGAAATAAAATTAATAACCGTCATTTTGATCGAACAAGCCTCCCGAAAGGTCCATTTCAGAGAGGGGAATTGGCAAGAATCCCCTGGTAGCCGGGTTGAAGGTTACATCAAAAATTTGCTGGTCGCCTTCATAATTCGGGCCTCTGATACCGGAATGGGTTAACTCCTGGTTGGCATAGTCCAATCCCTGGCGCAAAAGATCGAAATACCGGATCCCTTCAAGTGAAAGTTCCAATCTTCTTTCTCTCATGATGTTTTCGTGTGTGGCAGGTACCGATTCCAGGCCAACCCTGGCCCTGACCCTGTCCAGATATTCCTGTGCGTTGGGGCTTCCTAACTCGGCGGCCATGAGCAGTACATCAGAAAAGCGGATCACCCTGAAGTTGCAGGTTCGGTTCAGCTCAAACTGTCCTCCGGAACCCCAGTGTTCGGCATCGGAGGAGTATTTTCTGGAGAAATAACCCGTGTGCTGGAATCCGGTGGTAAGGGAACCATCGATCTCTTCCTGCAGGAGGATGGTATGCTCAAACCTTGGGTCACCCTCAAGGTCCATGGCAAGCTTGTGGCTTACAGGGGCAAAAGACCAGCCTCTATCCCAATTGCTTGAACCGCTTACTCTGGGTCCCTGCATTTGCGCTGCCAGGTTTCCGTTTCCGCCCTGTACGTACTCCCAATCCCACCATTCGGGGCTATCTCCGTGAGAAATTTCAAACACCGACTCAACACCAAATTCACCCACCAGGCTGAAGTTGTCAGAGTAGTCTTCCAGCAGGTCGAGACCGCTGTTGGCGATCATGTCTTCAAGTTGTTGCAAAACAAAATTTGCGTCAACAGTGGTTTCTCCGGCATTAAGCTCTCCTCCATATACTCCGTTGTAAAACAAATAGGTTCTTGCCAGCAAACCCTGGGCAGCCCATTTGGTAATCCTTCCCTGTTCTGAAGCAGGAACCGACTCAGGCAGGTCGGCAATGGCTTCCACAAGATCCAGGGCTATCTGGTTATATACCTCCTCAGGTGTGTTTTGTTCCTGGGGATATTCAGCCGGTCCGGAAATGGGTTTGGTAAGCAAAGGGATATTTTCAAAAAACCTGACAAGCTCCAGATAAAAATATGCCCTCATAAACTTCACCTCGGCAATCGTCCTGGTTTTAAACTCATCAGAGGCTTCTTCTATTCCATCAATTTTCTGGAGAAACAGGTTTGCCCTGTATACCCCGATATAGTTCATGATCCACAGAGAATGTGCCGGCTGACTGGAGGTTTGGATGTTGTGACGGTTAAGTCGATCGAACTCCATTCCGTCGTTGGCATCCGCTCCACCGCCAAAGGCATCGTCTGACAATGCATCGGCCACGGTCACGAAAGGGGCCCATCCGGCTGCTACCGTTGATTGAATGGTAAGTGCATCATAAACGGCAACCAGAGCCTGGAAGGCCTGTTCTTCGGTTTGATAGAAATTTGTGGTTACCACTTCGTCAAGTGGTTGAAGGTCCAGAAAATCTTCACTGCAAGCAATAAAAAAGAAGAAAAGAAGCAGTGTTAATGCTGATTTTATTTTAAAGTTCTTCATGATCTGTATATTTTTAATTAAAATGCGATGTTTGTTCCCAGACGGAAAGTCCTGGCATGAGGATAAACACCCCTGTCTATTCCACTGTCAAATGGAGTGATGGCACCGATTTCGGGGTCCGATCCGGTATACCTGGTAAGGGTGTAAAGGTTTTCTACTGAAAAATAAACCCTCCAGGAATGTGCTCTTATTCTGGAAAGTACTCCCGGGTCGAATGAATATCCAACCTGGAGGTTTCTAACCCTCAAAAATGAGCCGTCCTCAATATACAGGTCAGAGATCCTGTTGTTGTTGTTGGCATCAATCCAGGTGTATCTTGGGATTCTGTCGGAAGTACCTTCTCCGGTCCAGCGATTAAGAATTTCAGTGGTTCGGTTGGTATAACGAAGGTCTGGCCTTATCATGCCATTAAAAATATCATTGCCATAAGATCCTGTAAGCAAAAAGCTTAAGTCGAACTGCCTGTATTCAAAATTGGCATTCATTCCCAGGGTCACATCGGGAGTGGGGCTTCCAATGATTGTCCGGTCATCATCAGAAATTCTTCCGTCACCATTCACATCAACAAAGCGTACATCACCCGGCTGGGCATCGGGTTGCAGCAAATCACCATCCTCGTTAATGTGCTGATATACCTCGGCCCAGTTCTGGAATATGCCATCGGTTTTAAAACCCCAGAAATGCCCAATGGGATACCCTTCTTTGGCGCGGGTCACAAATCCGGCTACTGCCCAGGTAGCTCCTCTGATGATCCCTTCTTCGTTACCGATTTTGGTCATTTCATTTATGTTGTAAGAGGTGTTGATCCCCAAAGAATAGCGGAAATCCCTGCCGTAATTCCTCCAGTCCAGCGATAACTCTATCCCTCTGTTTTCAACACTTCCCACGTTGGCAAATGAAGGGTTGTTTCCCACATGGGCAGGAATAGGTATAACCTCCAGCAATCCTTTGGTGGTTTTTACGTAATAATCGAAAGTACCGGTAAGTCGGTTGTCAAAAGCGCCAAAATCCAAACCTATATCGATCTGCTCGGATTCTTCCCAACGGATCTCAGGGTTTTCAATATTTAAGGGAGAAGCCCCTATGGCCCTGCCGGCCCCGAAGATGTAACTCCGGCTTCTGTCAATTCTTGAAAAGTACTGGTAATTCCCGATATTCTGGTTTCCGTTAATTCCCCAGGATGCCCTAAGTTTAACCATTTCAATGGGTCCAAGATCCGGAAAGAAGTCTTCGTAGCTGATCGCCCATGCAAGGCCGACAGATGGGAAAATACCAAAACGGTTTTCCGGACCAAATCTTGAGGAGCCGTCACGCCTCAGGGTGGCATTGATCGAATAGGTGCTTCTGTAGTCATACAATATACGACCAAACTGGGAGTAGAGCGAGGCGTGTGCAGCCCCACCATAGGCTTCCCAGACGGTATCGGTGGCCATATTGAGGTAAACATGGTCAGGATCGGTAATGTCTACCATGGCATTAAAGCCAAAAAGGCTTTCAAAATTTTCTTTACGGGCCGTTAATCCGGCAAGAACAGAAAAATTATGGTCGTCGATCTTCCTGGAGTAGGAAAGCACGTTTTCCCATTCCCAGGAATAATACCTGTCTATGTTTTTGCTCACATTGGTTTTGCCGGTGTTTGACTGGGCGGCGTTAAGATAAAACAAAGGGGTATGGTTGTCGAAAGTCACAAATGACAGATCAATTCCAAGGCTGGTTCTGAATTGAAAATGATCCAGGGGCTCCAGCTCTCCAAAAATATTCCCTACAACTCTGTCTGTCCTGGTTTCTCCGGTTTGTGTATGTATCAATGCCACCGGATTAACAATTTCCCCTCCGGTTCCAAGTAACTCTGAAATACCGAAAACCCTGCCTTTGTCATCAGTAACCACCGGTTCGGTGGAATAGGGTTCCTGGTTAAGAATATCCTCGTCATCAATGTAAAGAGGAGTGAGAGGGTCGAGGTTCAGTGCACTGCTGTATGCGGCATTAAATGCTGCATTGCTGGCAATTCCCCTTTGTGAAATGTGGGTATAAGCCAGGTTGTTCCCAAAATTAAAAAAGTCGTTTACATCATGGCGGGTGTTAAGTCTGGCGGTGACACGGTCGAACTGCGACCTGTCAGCCCAGATGATGCCTTGCTGTGAGAAATAGGAAAGAGATGAATTATAAACCGATCTATCTGAACCCCCGCTTACGGAAATATCATGGCTCATCATGGGGGCGTTGTTTTCAAACAACTCCTCCTGCCAATTGGTATTGTGCTGTGGAATCTCATCCAGGTCAAAGGGTTCTGTTAGGCCGGCGTTTCTGGCCCCTTCATTCATCATCATGCGGTATTGTTCCGCATCAAGCAGGTCGACGGTGTGGGCTGCGTTTTGAAAACCATGGTAGCCGGAATAGTTGATCCTCATTTCACCCTCCTGGCCGCTTTTGGTGGTAATCAGGATTACCCCGTTGGCTGCCCTTGCACCGTAAATGGCTGCGGAAGCGGCATCTTTAAGTACGTCCATGGACTCAATGTCGCTGGGGTTCAGGAAGTTGATGTTTTCAACAGCCATTCCGTCAACAATATAGAGTGGCTCGGGGTTAAGGGTTGTGCCGGCTCCGCGAACGCGGACAGTAGGGGGCTCACCCGGCTGCCCGGAAAGGTTGGTCACCTGTACACCTGCAGTTCTTCCCTGCATGGCCTGTTCAAGGCGAAGTACAGGAATAGAAGTGATCTCTTCTGAGTCAATACTGGAAATGGCCCCGGTAACCACCCTTTTTTGCTGGGTACCATAGCCGATAACCACAAACTCATCAAAGGTTATGGTTTCAGGGACCAGTTCTACATTGCGGGTAATGCTTTCGCCCTCTGATATGGAAATTTCTATTTCTTTGGTGCTGAATCCTATAAAACGGAATGTCATTGTGTAGGTGCCGGGGGTTACCTCAAGGCTGTATTCTCCATCCATACCCGTTGTGGTACCAATGGTGGTGCCCTTTACCAGGATGGTTGCACCCGGTAGGGTTTCTCCGGTCTCCTGATCGGTAACAACTCCCCTAATGGTTTGCCCGTGCAGCAATGAAACACTCAGCATTCCTGTAAGGAGAAACGTTAAGTATAAAAATGCTTTTTTCATTTGTGAAAATTTTTTTGATCACATGGAGTTTGCCATAATTTTTATTTCTTTTTTAAAAATTTATATGGCTTATATCCTGCTTTCTGTTTGGTTAGAAAAAAAAAGTTGCTAGGCTAGTTTTCCTGGAACACGCGCACATAATCTACGCGCATTTGCTGGGGAAAAACGGTGGTCTCATCCGGGTATCCCGGCCAGATTCCTCCTACGGCCACATTAAAGATGAAGAAGAACTCCTGGTGGAATTCGGTCATATGGGAAGGGGTGATCAGCATTTCATGATATTCTATATCATTGACAAACCAGCGAATTGATGTGTCGTCCCATATGATAGAAAAAACATGATATTCGTCTCCAAAGGTGCCCGTTGGAAGGGTATAGCTTCCTCCCTGATAGGTATGTCCGTTGTTGTCCCAATGTAATGTTCCGTGAACCTGGTTTTCCCTTCCGCTGCCTCCGATCATTTCCATGATGTCGATTTCACCACATTTTGGCCAGCCCACTGTTTCGATATCATTGCCCAGCATCCATAATGCCGGCCAGATTCCCTGGCCTCTTGGTAAAAGCGCCCTGATGTCGATGCGTCCGTACTTGAAGGACTGTTTTCCCTGGGTTTTCATCCTGGCCGAAGTGTAGTTGCGGTTTCCAAAATTTTCTTCCCTGGCTTCGATGGTTAATACTCCATCGGAGACCCAGGCGTTTTGTTGGCGGTAATACTGTGATTCGTTGTTTCCCCATCCACAAAGGTCAGGACAGCCGTCACCGATCTCAAACACCCAGTTGTCGGTGTTTATCGAATTCCCTTCAAACTCATCATGCCATACAAGGTCATATCCTTCGTACTCAAGGGGGGTAACATAACCCTGGTCAACCGGAACTTCTTCATCCTCAAAGACAATTTCAACATAAACTACCCTGCGCAGGTATCTTCCTGAAGTCCCAAATGCCCTTATGTCAAGGGAATAGGTTCCCGGTTGCAAAAATGTATGTTCAAAAACTCCCGAGTTATTTGTTTCCACCGGCTCGTCATTATCTCCAATGCGAAGCTGGTATTCCACAGCGTTATCGGCTGAAGCATAAATAATTACATTGCCGCTTCCTTCGGGTTCAATAACAACCTCTATTTCAAGATTAGAAGGGTCATCCTTATTAACTTCTTCGTCCTTTTCACAGGCAAATGCCATGAGAAAAAAAACAATTAACACCTTATACCTTAATGCCTGAGAAATTCTCATAGTTAAAAAAAAGGCTGCAGGAAGTTTTCTTCCTGCAGCCGGTTAAATATTATTCAAAAATAAAGTTGCGAATATAGAAGATCGCATCCACATCATGTTCGCTGCCTCCTATGGTTAAGCCAACAGCATCGAGATCAGTGCGGTCCAGGGGAGTTCCTTCTGAACCCTCTGAAGGATCATCCAGGTCAAAGGTATACGTTACCCATTCATCCATAACCACTTCGTCAGCAGGAACTACATACTGTACCCAGCTTTCCCAGAAATTCTGTGTGGTGTGCATGTCAGCGATCCAGATCTGAATGCTTTGGTCCAGTCCTCCGGAATAATCGTTATCGCTTGGCACAAACACATCAATGGATACGGTAGAGAAGTTGTCGAACTGAATGTTGAAGTCCATCATGAATTTAAGGTCGGCAAACAGATTGGTACCTCTGTGGTACTCACCGACTTTTGGTGCGTCGGGATCAACAGGATCATCTACACCTATGGTTAAGGTAACCTCGGATTCTTCCGGTGTTGGGAAGAGGTATTGCACATCTTCTTCGCCTTCTGAGGCAAAGGTGTTGAAAAATTCTTCAGGGGTGTAGGGAGGAAGGTCTTCCACTTCTTCTTCCTCATCAACCACATCCGGCTCCTGTGCAGGATCATGATAATGCGCATAAGTGTAATCCCAATACAACCCATCATAAGTATAAGAAATGATCATCAGGTCATAGACCTCATTTTCCTCAATCACTTCAATTTTGAATTGTTTGGAGTCAACCGGTACAGAGGATTCTCCGGTTGTGGTCATTTGAGGCATACCCATCCAGGCACCGTAACCGTTAAGGGTTACCATATTGGTTGTGGGATCCAGTTCAAACTGATGGGTTCCGCTCAGGAAAGCACTTACGTCAACACCATCTTTATTGATCATGTTTTCAGGAACGGCTTCAAAGCAAACCCCGTGTACGTCTGTACCCTCAAAAATCACATCTTCGCCCCAGAATGATCCGTGGTCATCAAAAACAAAGTCACCGTTGCGGTGGAATGTAAAAGTATGGTAATACTTACAGGGCCTTGAGCCGTCATTTTCAAGAGACCACCAGCTGCGTGCTCCATCTTTGTCAGGTCCTACACCCAGGCTTGTACCTATCCGGTATAGCTTCCAGGTTTTGTGGTCGGTACCGGCCAGCCTTGTCAATGCCTCATCCGGATCATCGATCTCAATATCACGGGAAAAAGAATGGCTGTCGCCTGCTTCATTGGAAGCGGTAAGAACTACTTCATAGGTGCCGGGCTCCTCATATATATGAGTAGGGTTTTCTTCAGTGGAAGTCTCTCCGTCACCAAAATTCCATGAATAGGAGGTTGCGTTTTGAGAGAAGTTCATAAAAGTAACTTCAAGGAAGTTATCCTCACTGATTTCGTATTGGAAACTTGCAACGGGAGTTTCCGGGTCCGGGTCATCATCCTTACTGCAGGAATGGAATGCAATCATGCTTGCCGTGGCAAGAAGAAGCATGACAAGCTTAAACAAACTTTCAATTTTTAATTTTTTCATAATCATGTTGTTTTTGGTTGTGATTAAAACTTGTTGAGAAAAGGTTAAAATGTTAAAAAATGATGTGAAATAACCTGTAAAAAAGGGTTTTTTACTTTAGTGTCCAAAGAAACAGCCTAATTATCGCTTAACAAAAAATTAAACTACAACATGGCTTCAACAACACAGTTTTATCAATACATCTTAACTACAACAGCCGTTTTTTAAAACCTTGAATGACAGGGAAATAATATTCTTTAAGAAAACCCTGTGTGATTTCTCAAGAATACTTGGAAGCGGGTAAAATGAGAAAAATTTTGAACCCAAAAAACGAATAATAAAACAGGCTGATGGAATTAAAATGTCATAAAAAACTCGGTGAGATTTACTTCGTGGTCAAGGTTTAATTTTTTTCGGAGCCGGTAGCGGCTTATTTCGACACCACGTATGGAAATGTTCATCAATGGGGCAATTTCCTTGGTGGATAGGTTCATGCGCAAATAGGCACACAACCGCAATTCCTTGGGCGAAAGATTGTCGTACTTTTCTTTCAGTCGATTGATAAAATCCTGGTGTACTTCATCAAAATAGCTGTCGAACAATTCCCAGTGTTTTTCGCTACGCAACTCTTTGTTTACCTTTCTGATCAGGTTTTGAATATTTTGTTTTTCAGGGTTGTCTTCAGGTATGTTTTTTAACATTTTGTTGAGGTCACTTTTTAAGGCTGTAAGGGCATTGTTTTTCTGGATCAGGTGCATGGTGGCATTGGCCAGTTCTTTGTTTTTGTGTTGCATTTCATTGGCAAGGCTTTCATTGCGCAGTTCCATGATCTCTTTTTCGCTGAGTGCGGTTTGCTCTTTAAAGATCTGTTCCTTTCGGGCCAGGCGTTTTTCATGCCGTATTTTTTCCCTCTGCCTGATCTTAAGCATTCTTTTTCTTACGTAGTAAACGTTTCCTGAAACAATTAATGCAAACAATAAAAAATAGAAAACAAATGCCACTTTCGACCTATATATGGGAGGACTGACGCTGAAGTGAAAACTGCTGATTTCACTTTCCGTCCCAAAAGGGTTTTTGGCCTTAACCATGAAAGTATATTCCCCTTCACGGAGATTGGTATATTCTTTAAAATTAAGTGACTCCCATTCAGACCAGTCATTGTCAAAACCCCGTAGCTTATAAGAAAAGGTAATGGCTTCGGGGTTCTCATAAACCGGGGTGGTATAGCGGAAAACCACTGAATTTAATCCAAAAGGCATCTGAAGCAATCCTTCCCTGTTGTTTAAAACCTCCTCACTGTAAGAGTAAAATGCCTGTGATTCCTGTTTTCCGTAAAAGGAAATTTCCTGTAAAAATACTTGCTCTGTGCTTTGGTAATCGTTGATAAAGAAAGGATCGTAATGAATCAACCCCTTTTGTGAGCCAATAAAGACATTGTTGAAATCCTTAAGGAATATGTTTTGAAAGGCAGGAAGTAAATAGTTGTTTATCCCTGAAAAAGGAGATAAAATATCACGGAAGGTTCCATCCTCAAGTCTGCGCATGAGGCCGATATATTCATAAGTGTAATACCAGAGATTTCCATAATTGTCCTGGTATATTTTATCAATAAAATCTTTGTTTTTAAACAACTCATTCATCCCGGGGTCGGCAACAAAGGCGTCATCCTGATGGTTAAAGGTTAATATCCCATCCTGGGTGGTGATAAACATCTTTCCGTGAATTTCCTGGATGTTGTAAGGCAGCTCCTGTGGCAGCCCTGCTTCGCCCCGGTAAAACCTGATGTTTGTTACCTCGGAAAAATCATCAGAAACATCCAGTCTGAACAGGCCTTTATAGCCGTGAGAAACCCACAGTTGGTTGTTTTGGTCGAGAAAAAGATTCCGGCTTGATTCGCTGAAGCCCTTGATTTCATCTAAAAAGTACCAGTTGTTTTCTTTTTTTTCCAGCCTTGCCAAACCGGAGAAGGTTCCGGCAATGGCCAGGTTTTGATGATGGGGTAGTTTTAAAAATGACCAGAACCCGCGAATATCTGAAATCTGCCTGGCATTGAAACCGTCAATTTGAAAACTTCCCTGGTTATGACCGCATAAGAGGGTATTGTCTAGGACCCTCAGGCTCCATACCTGCCCTTCGGTACCATTAATGAGCCTGAAATCCGGGGAAAGTGATTGCCGGTTGCTGAGGTTTTCCACCCTGATGCCAAAAAGCCCCTGGTTGGTGCCCACATATAAGATACCATTGTGCTCTTTGGTTGCATAAACACTTTCAATGTTGTAGTTGTGGTTAAGGAAGGAAAGGGGCGAACTGATCTCAATGAAATCAATTCCATTGTCCAGGGCCATCCATAAATTATTCCGCTTATCTTCAAACAATGCCAATACAGTGTTATTTTGCAGCCCTTTGGTCCTATTCAGGTGTTGCACAGGGTTTCCGTCAGGGTCGGTAATGAATAAACCATTGCTGATGGTTCCGATAGCAATATGACCATCGGAAAGTTTTTGCCCTGAGTAGGTGTTGTATTTTTTCAGGTACTGGTTTGTAGGGCTTTCCCATGGTTTTACCTTCCCGTTTCGCAGCACAAACAGGCCTTCATTGGAAGTGCCGATCAGCAAGCTGTTGTTAAGGTGGGGAAAAATAAAGGTTATTTCATTTTGCAAAAAAACCTTATGGTCAGAAACAAGTGCCAGGTTGTTTTCTTCAAGGAGCATTAATCCCCGCTCCCTGTCAACAATATGAAGTTTTCCATCCACATTATGCATAAAACCAAACTCGTCTTTTGGTTTTATGACCTCAATTTTACCGTCCAGGTAAATGAAAACATAAGAAAATGATTGAAAAATAATGCTTTCATCATTCCGGAAAATATTCCATATTTCGTCAAAGCCGGAATATTCCGGGGGTATGAGGTGGTTCAGTGAATTCCATGCAAGCTGTCCTTTTTCATTTGGTGCCAGAAAGCCGATTTCCTCAAAAGCCCCGGCAAAAATGGTATCACCTGCTGCCATAACCGATCGTACAATAGATTGGTTTGGCATTGGATAAATATTCCAGCCCGTTCCGTTATATTCCAAAATGCCATCGTTATTGCCGAAATACATAAACCCCCGGGTGCTCTGGGTTGCAGACCAGTTTTGGGTACTGGCGTTATAAATGTTACGGGGATAGTTTTTTATGGATGGCAAACCAATATCCTTGATCTGGCTGTGCCCGGGGAAACATAAAAGACCAAGGGATAAAAAGAACAAATATTTTCTTATGGTTTTAATCATCAGGGTAATAACGATAAAGTTAAAGGTTCTGGTATTATCCGCAAAGAATCCTTCCTAAAAAATAAGCTGGTTTGTGGTTTTCTTTCTTTTGCTATTGCATTGCTTTTGGTTTTGCCCTTCTGCCTCCGTCGCATTTGTTTTCAGCAGGGATTCCAAATCTGTCAGGAAATTTATGCCTGCCCCCCATAATTTGTCCTGATGAACCTTAATAGGCAACCCAATTCTGGAATACATCTGATGCAGCCATGAATGCGTATTTTTTTACAGCACGGCTTTCAGGAATCAAAAGTATTTACAGTTTAATGAATTTGCTGTGATGTTTTCGGTTTCCTTCGCATCTTGTTTTCAGAATATAGGTTCCGGAAGGGATGCCTGATATGTCCAGTTCTACCTCATAAAAACCCTTTATGGATTTGGTTTTGATTGTTTTGCCGTTCAAATCCATTATTTCGATCCAGCTGCAATGATCTCCTTTAAGTTCTATCCTTATAAAATCTTTAACCGGGTTTGGATAAACCGATATTGCAAGTTTTTCTTCAGGTTCGAAAACATTGACGGTCGTATAGTCGCACGGAAGGGTGGCGCTAAAATTGATGCTGATCTCATCATCTTCGTAGCAGCGGTAAAAACCCGGGAACCCACCCAAATCCTCAACAGCAGACTGACCAAACAACCCTGTCGGTGAGCCGATTCTTTGCCTGAATACCTCAAGCAGCCAGAAATGGTAGGAACCATCATAATCTTCAGGAATAATTTTGGATGTATGAAATTCTGATAATTCTACACCATCTGCCTCCAGTATTGCGATTGAATCTACCAATGCATAATAAACCCTTTCGTATTCCACACCCTCACTTCCGCAATTTGATTGAAAAGCCGGGGCATTCACCGGCACCTGGAAAGCAAGGGTATCCCCAACCTTGATATTGTAATCAAAAAACAATTTAAATTCCCCAAATTCATAAAAATAGATCCTTCCCTGGTCTTCATGTACAATCAGGTCTGTA
>SLRE01000313.1 GCA_007131125.1 Bacteroidales bacterium
CTACCTCAACGGAAATGACCAGGTTGATGGGAATGTTTTGACGATTGAGCATGCGGTCGAGGGCTTCGGCCTGCACAATGGTTCTTGGGAAGCCGTCAAAAACAAAACCGGGCGAGTCCATGTGTTCGGATGCCCGGCAATAAAATTCCCTCAGCACAATTTTATCAGGAACAAGGAGGCCTTTATCAATATAGCCTTTGACCTTTCTCCCCAATGGGGTATCTTTTGAAATTTCTTCCCTGAGCAGGTCGCCTGTTGAGAGATGGGTTAGATTATATTTTTCAACAATCTTTGAAGACTGGGTTCCTTTACCCGAACCGGGAGGGCCAAAAATGATTATATTTAACATACCGTGTTGGTTTATCCCTTGAAAAAGGAAATTTATTTTAAAGGTTAATCATCCACAATTTTGTAAATATCTCTTGTATTTCTGCCCAGACCATTGTAGTCCAGTCCAAAGCCGACAATAAAGTCATTCGGAATTTCCAGTCCTACGTAATCGGGTTGAATATCGGTACTGACGGCATCGGGTTTTATCAGCAGGGTAGCCACTTTTACCCGGCGCGGGCGATGGTTTTCGAGTTCTTCCACCAGGTGCTTAATGGTGATGCCGCTATCAATAATATCTTCAAGAATGATCACATCCCGGTTCTTAATGTCTTCATTCAGTTCAAAAAGGGTATGCACAGCCCCGGTGGTTTGGGTTCCGGTGTATGAAGCCACCCTGATAAAGGTAATTTCTGCAGCACCCTGGTAATTTTTAAATAGCTCGGAGGCAAACATGAAAGAGCCTTTCAGCACGCAGAGAAAAACGGGAACCGAATCCGAAAAGTCACGGTGAACATCATCGGCCAGTTGCTTTATGGCCGTTTCTATCTTCTCATAGTCCAGAAATTTCTCAAAGGTTTTATCATGCACCTTAATGCGTTCCATACAAAAAAAATAAAGTTTTACGGCAGTGGCGCCTCAAAGCTACAAAAATAAAGCAATGCCTTTGCTTAATCATTAAATAATCCTGAAAAATATTAACAAATTGTGAAAAAATAAAATATTTGCCCGTCTTTTTCTCTTTTTCACCACATCGACTTTCATTTCCGGGTATTGTTACCCGGGGCCAAAGGATTTTTGTAATTTAGCCGTTTTTAAAAAATCCATAAAAACGAAAATAACCCTCTTTAGCTTTGAGGTTATTTTTTATCGAATATGAGAAAAATAGGACTTTTATCAGATACACACGGATTTGTTCATCCCGGGATTCCCGGGATATTTGAAAATTGTGATGAGATATGGCATGCGGGGGATTTCGGGGGTGAGCAAGTGGCTGATCAACTTAGGGAATTAAAACCCCTGAGAGGGGTGTACGGAAATATTGACGATCAAACCATACGAGGGCAATTTCCTGAATTTCTGCGGTTCAAATGCGAGGGTGTGGACGTGTTGATGACCCACATCGGGGGTTATCCCGGGCGGTATCCCTCTTATATCCTTGACATATTCAGGACAAACCCACCTGACCTTTTCATCTGTGGCCATTCCCATATTTTAAAGGTAATGCCCGACAAAAAATTTAACCTGTTGCATATGAACCCCGGAGCCGCAGGCTTAAGCGGGTTTCACAATGTAATCACCATGTTGCGGTTTTCAATCAACGATTCAGGAATAAAGGATCTGGAAGTGGTTGAGCTGAAAAAAAGCAGGGCTTAGGTGCCGGGTTTTTCCCAATGACAGGCTATTCTGCATTTTTCTTCGGATTCCGGGCCTGTGATCTGGTGCAGGGTGGTAAATCCGCTTTCATTCTGGTCTATCTGCACCAGTGATTCCACATCCTCCTTATAAGTAGTTTCTTTTTTAAAGTCAATCTGCATACGCTTTAATTTGTATTGCAGATGCAGTTCTTCGGGAAGGGGTTCAAGGGCCCATTCTGCATAGCAGGCATTGTTAACATGCTGGTTGATGTCTATATCGGCATGTCTTACCGAAAATTCTGCGGAAGCATCTGTGCGGGATGAGCCTGGAACGGTTGCCATATCCAGTTTTTCTTCGGGGCTGTTCAAATGACCGTATGCCTCTTTAACCCTCCCGCTCACCCTTTGGGGTCTTCTGCGGTCGCTATTGATGAAAAGCCAAGCTGAATTGGCAGAAATCAGCTCTTCATTGTGTGCATCAAGCACCCTGAATTTCCTGAACCCCATAAAGCCAGATACCGAAAACGGGATGGTCTGAACCAGGATTGTTTCGTTGAAAAAGGGAACCCTTTTCAATTCAATATCCAGTTTATGAAGCACCCATATTACCCCATTGTTTTTGTAGAAATCCAGCCCTACCCCCAAAGATTCGCTTTGCAAAAGGGAAACTTCTTCAAGATAATTCAAAAGAGACCTGGTTTTAAGCTTTTGCTTTCTGTCGGTTTCGTAATAATGAACCTTATATTCTTTTTCAAAAAGTTTTTCTCCCATAGAGGTTGTTTAAAAACAGGGCCTGAATGCAGGAATGCACACAGACCCTGTAAAAATAATGAAAAACTCCGGTTTTAACCTTTTCAAAAACGGTTCAGGCCAAAAGCCTGAATTTCAGGTTTAATATCCTCTCAAATGGGCACTGGCCTCACGGATATCTTTAAATTCGGTTCCTTCGTACCACTCGGGAAAATCGTCGGTATTGGCCAGGTCCATGCCGATATAATAAAACAGCCAGAGATCCTGGTGAATGCCATCATACCTCCAGAGGTCATGCACCACATCAGTCGGATCATGATAACGTCCGTCAAGATCTTCCTGCACCATCCTGGAGTACTCTTCATCTTCTCCGATATAGTCTGTGCCGGCATTGGCATAGATCATGGGCACACCCTGCCGCACAAAATTGAAATGATCCGACCGGTAATAGTAACCTTTTTCGGGCGATCCTTCAGGAAACAGCTCCCTGTCCTGTCTGAAGGCATGCCGGCGAAGGTATTCGTCCATTTCAGAGTTTCCATATCCGATCACGGTTACATCATGGGTGGCCCCATATACATTAAGGGCGTCCATATTTATTCCGCCCACGGTGGTTTCCAGTGGAAAGATCGGGTTTTCGGTGTAATAACGCGAACCGAGCAATCCGGATTCTTCGGCAGTAACGGCCATAAACACAATGGAACGCCTGGGAGCTTCCTCATGGGCTGCAAAACGTTCGGCCAGCGCAATCAATCCACCGGTACCTGTGGCATTGTCCACCGCACCGTTGTAAATTTTCACCCCATCTTCGGTTTCTTCCTTACCAAGATGATCCCAGTGGGCCATATAAACGACAGTTTCGTCAGGAGCTTCAGCTCCCTCTATGTAACCTATTACATTGTAGCATTCTGAATGGCGAATGCTGTTTTCAAAACTAACAGAAGCCTTCAGATCAAGTGGACGGGGTGAAAATCCGGGGCTCAGGGCTTCTTCCATAGCTTCTTCCAGGCTCCAGCCCGCTGCTTCAAAAATTTCTTCAGCTACGTGTTCCTGCACCCATCCTTCCACATCAAGCAAGGGCTCACCATTGTTTTCGCCAAGGTGGTACTGTGGGCCGGACCATGAGTTCCGAACCACATCCCATCCATATCCTGCCGGAGCGGTTTGATGGATGATAATGGCACCAGAAGCCCCGTTTCTTGCGGCTTCTTCGAATTTATAGGTCCAGCGTCCGTAATATGTCATAGCCCGTCCGGTAAAAAGCTCATCCTGCTGGAGTACAAAGCCGGGATCATTGACAAGGATCACCACGGTTTTGCCTTCCAGGTCCACGTTCTGGTAGTCGTCCCAATCGTATTCGGGAGCAACAACCCCGTAACCGACAAATACCAGCTCGCTGTCCTGAAGGTTCATTTCATCAACATCCTGACTGGTATTCACGATCATCTCGTTAAGGTAATTATACGACATGGAATTGTCCGTGCCTGCAATTACCAGATCGGAAAAGTTTTTCCCGGTAATCTCCATCAGGGGAACCGCCTGCCGATAACTATCTCCCATTGCGGGTTTCAGGCCAATCCTGCTAAAATGGTTTTCAATGTATTCTACTGATTTGGTGCCTCCCGGAGTGGCCGGAGCACGGCCTTCAAATTCATCGGAAGCAAGAGTTTCAATGTATTCCTGCACGTTTTCGTTAAATTCAGGAATGTCGGCCCGATCCGGAGCAGAGCAACCTGTGATCAGGGATCCGCTGAATAAAACCATTGCAGAAAGAAGAAGAAAACAGTAATATTTTTTGAAATAAAAAAACATGGTTGAAGTTTTGATTTTTAATTGAAAATGGATTAAAACAATTTATTACAAAAAACAGGATAAAAAATCCCATGGTAAATCATATACAATAATATACCTAAATTAACAAATCCGGAAAATCTTTGTTTTAAAAAAATGCAAAAACCCTAGAAGGATTGAGCGACAGATATGTGGCTCAATCCCCATAAGGAGACTCCTATCCAACCTTTCTTCAGGAAAAATTTATTGTCTCGAAAAAGAGGCATAAAAATGCTATACTTATCCATAATAACTCTTTTAATTTTACCTCCGTTGTTTTAGTTTTTCTAAAGAAAACATTGGTTTTTTCTTTTCCGTTTTTGTTTGCCTATTATAAAAAAAGGGGCATTTTATTATGAAGACCAAAATTTTTCTGTTTGGATTTTTAGGCATTATGGCAGGAA
>SLRE01000294.1 GCA_007131125.1 Bacteroidales bacterium
AACTTCATCTTCCGGCCCACCAAGGGTCACAGCCTTCACCCCTGCTGCGTTTCGGCCGATGGCCCTCACTGAATCCTCTTTGAAACGAATGGCCTTACCACTTCTTAAACCGATAAGGATCTCATTCTCTCCATTGGTAAGGGATGCCTGCAGGAGTTCATCTCCCTCACGGATATTGATAGCAATAATTCCATTGGCCCTTGGCCTGCTGTAGGCATTCAATGCGGTTTTCTTGATAATCCCTTTTTTGGTGCCCAGAACAATGAAATTATTGTTAATGTAATCCTTATCTGTAAGATCTTTAACATTAACAAAGGCTTTTATCTTGTCATCCGATGGAATGTTGATAAGGTTCTGTATGGCGCGTCCTTTTGAAGTTTTGGTTCCTTCAGGAATCTCAAAAACCCTCATCCAGAAACACTTACCTTTCTCTGTAAAAAATAAAAGGTAGTTGTGGTTGGAAGCCACAAACAAGTGCTCCACAAAATCATCATCCCGGGTTACGGATCCCTTGCTGCCGCGTCCTCCCCTGCTCTGGGTTTTGAATTCGGTAAGCGGGGTCCGTTTGATGTAACCCATATGGGAAACGGTGATCACTACATCCTCGTCTGCAATGGTATCTTCAATTCTAAAATCATTGGCAGTATATTCTATCTCCGTACGGGTTTTATCACCGTATTTCTGCTTCATTTCAAGGAGTTCCTCCTTTATGATATTCATCCTGAGGGTAATATCGGCAAGAACAGATTTGTAGTATTCAATTTTTTTGAGCAGTTCATTATATTCTTCCTGTATCTTTCCTCTTTCAAGGCCGGTAAGTCTTTGCAGGCGCATTTCCAGGATGGCTTTTGCCTGAACCTCAGTAAGTGAGAATTTTTCTATGAGCCCGGTTTTGGCTTCATCAGGGGTTTGAGATGCACGTATCAGCGCGATCACCTCATCGATATTATCCAACGCTATCAGCAAACCTTCCAGAATATGGGCTTTTTTCTCGGCTTCCCGAAGTTCGTATTCGGTGCGACGGGTAACCACCTGGTGGCGGTGATCCACAAAATGCCTGATTATTTCCTTAAGGTTCAGCATCATGGGCCTTCCGTTGACCAGGGCAATGTTGTTAACATTAAAGGAGGTCTGAAGGGCCGTATGCTGGTAAAGAAGGTTCAAAACAACATTTGGAACAGCATCCTTGCGGAGTTCATAAATGATGCGAAGACCACTGCGATCCGACTCATCCCGGATGTCGGTAATGCCTTCAATCTTTTTGTCGTTTACCAGGTCGGCAGTTCTTTTGATCATTTCTGCCTTATTGACCTGATATGGAATGGAAGTAACTATGATGATTTCTTTTCCTGTTGAGGTCGTTTCAATGGTTGCCTCTCCCCTCATTACAACCCTGCCTCTTCCGGTATGGTAGGCATCTCTTACGCCTTCATAACCATAAATGAGTCCCCCGGTTGGGAAGTCAGGACCTTTGATGAGCTTCATCAAATCATCAATGGAAATATCATTATCGTCGATATAGGCAACAATCCCGTCAACCACTTCACCAAGGTTATGGGGAGGCATGTTGGTGGCCATACCTACTGCAATACCCGATGAGCCGTTAACAAGCAAATTGGGTATCCTGGCCGGCAATACCACCGGCTCTTTAAGGGTGTCATCGAAGTTTAACTGGAAATCAACGGTATCTTTATCTATGTCTGCCAGTATTTCTTCCGAAATCTTGCGCAAACGGGCCTCGGTATAACGCATGGCTGCCGGACTGTCACCATCCAGGCTGCCAAAATTTCCCTGTCCGTCAACAAGCGGATATCTTAATGACCATTCCTGGGCCATCCTTACCATGGCATCATAAACCGAACTGTCGCCATGGGGATGGTATTTACCCAGCACCTCCCCTACTATTCTGGCAGACTTTTTGTAAGGTCTGTTACTTAGTGTGCCCAGTTCATGCATCCCGAAAAGCACACGGCGGTGCACCGGCTTAAGGCCGTCCCGTACATCGGGAAGCGCCCTGGAAACAATTACAGACATGGCATAATCAATGTATGCCGATTTCATCTGTTCTTCAATATCAACTTTGGTGATTTTTTCTCCTGACATCTTGATTATCAATATTTTTTACAATTTTTCTTAACGCTCGAACAATGCACGAAATTACGCTTTTTTTACCTATTTTTAACGCTTAAAATGGCCTTCAAATCAAGATTTTTCTAACAATTCTACTTAAATATTGTTAATAATTTTGCAGGGATTTAAGCTTTTTGTTTAATATTGTATATATTTTTGAAAACTAATAACAGCAGTTACCATTTATGGAAGCAAAATTTTCTCCAAGAGTAAAAGATGTAATTACCTATAGCCGTGAGGAAGCCCTCAGAAACGGCAATGACCATATAGGTATTGAGCATCTCCTTCTCGGAATGATACGGGAAGGCGAAGGCTTGGCGATCCAGATATTATCCCAGTTAGGTGTTGACCTTTTAAAACTAAAAACTACCATTGAGGGTACCATCAAAGGGCAATCGCCCAAAAACCGTAACCTTGAAAACATTCCACTGGTCAAGCAAGCCGAACGGGTACTAAAAATCACTTACCTGGAGGCAAAGCTTTTCAACAGTGAACTAATCGGTACCGAGCACCTGCTTTTATCTATTCTAAAAGACCAGGATAATCTTGCAACAAAACTCCTTCACCAGGAAGGTGTTGATTATGACACCATCAAGGAAGAAGTTCAGCACTTTCGCGCCAATCCCGACAAAGACTACAATATGGATATCAGGGGAGATCTCTCTCATGGAAGCGAGGACGACGAAGCCACGGAAGGTGGAGGGTTTGGCGGAAGCCCTGTAAAAAAGACTTCTGATAAATCCAAAACACCTGTGCTGGACAATTTCGGACGCGACCTTACCCGTGCTGCAGAAGAAGACCGGCTTGACCCGGTTGTCGGAAGGGAAAGGGAACTGGAACGCATTGCCCAGATCCTTTCCAGGCGTAAGAAAAACAACCCCATCCTGATCGGTGAACCCGGTGTGGGTAAATCGGCAATCGCCGAAGGGCTTGCCCTGAGGATCGTACAGAGAAAAGTATCCCGTGCCTTGTTTAACAAGCGCATTGTTACCCTTGACATTGCATCTCTTGTTGCCGGAACCAAATACCGGGGACAATTCGAAGAGCGCATGAAAGCCCTTCTCAATGAGTTGGAAAAAAACCAGGATGTAATTCTCTTCATCGACGAGTTGCATACCATTGTAGGTGCAGGCGGAGCTTCCGGCTCTCTTGATGCATCAAATATGTTTAAGCCTGCCCTGGCAAGGGGCGAGCTGCAGTGCATCGGAGCCACTACCCTTGACGAATACCGTCAGCACATAGAGAAAGACGGAGCACTGGAGCGCCGTTTCCAAAAGATCATTATTGACCCCACCAGTAGTGATGAAACCATGGAAATCCTCAACAACATCAAACAAAAATACGAGGATCATCACCTGGTTACTTATTCGCCCGAGGCCATCAAGGCCTGCGTGCACCTTACCGACCGTTACCTGAGCGACCGTTGCCTGCCCGACAAAGCCATTGATGCAATGGATGAGGCAGGTTCAAGGGTACATATTACCAATATCCGCGTGCCGGAAGGCATCATCAACATCGAAAACCAGATTGACAAGGTAAGGGAAGAAAAGACCAACGCCATTAAAAGCCAGAAATACGAACAGGCTGCCAAATTCCGTGATCAGGAACGCGACCTGATGGATGAACTGGAAAGGCAGAAACGCAAATGGGAGGAAGAATCCCAATTACACCGTGAAGTGGTTTCCGAGCAGAGTGTTTCGGAAGTGGTTTCAATGATGACAGGAGTGCCGGTGCAACGGATTGCACTGGATGAAAGTGAACGCCTCATGAACATGGAGGCCGACCTGGAGAAGAATGTCATCGGGCAAAACGATCCCATTAAAAAAGTGGTGCGCAGCATCCGCCGAAACCGTGCAGGTTTGAAAGACCCCGCAAAACCCATCGGCTCCTTTATTTTCCTTGGCCCCACTGGTGTGGGTAAGACTCACCTTGCCAAAACCCTGTCAAGGCATTTGTTTGACTCCGATGATGCGCTGATCCGCATTGACATGAGCGAATACATGGAAAAGTTTGCCGTAAGCAGGCTGATCGGTGCACCTCCCGGATATGTTGGTTACGAAGAAGGCGGGCAGCTTACAGAGAAAGTAAGACGCAAGCCTTATTCGGTGCTGCTGCTTGATGAAATCGAAAAAGCGCACCCCGATGTATTTCACCTTCTGCTGCAAATGCTTGACGACGGCATGCTTACCGATAGTCTGGGAAGGAAAATTGATTTTAAGAATACCATTATTATCATGACCTCCAATATCGGTTCGCGACAACTCAAAGACTTTGGAATGGGGGTTGGATTCAACACACCTGCAAGGCAATCCGCCTCCAAAGAGTATACACAGAGTGTGATTGAAAACGCTTTGAAGAAAACCTTTGCACCTGAGTTTCTAAACCGGGTGGATGATGTAGTCATCTTTGACGCACTTAAAAAAGAAGATATCTTTAAAATCATTGATATTGAACTGGCTATGCTTTACAAGCGTATTGACGAACTTGGCTACAATGTCAAGCTTACCGATAAAGCCAAGGATTACATTGCTGAAAAAGGATGGGATCCGGCCTATGGTGCCCGGCCCCTGAAGCGAGCCATTCAGAAATACCTGGAGGATCCCCTCGCAGAGGAAATCATCAAAACCAAAGTTGAATCCGGCGACCTGATTCTTGTTGATTTTGACAAGAAAAGTGAAGAAGTTAAAATCAGCGTTAAAAAGGCCGGCAAGGAAGACCCTCCTCCGGATGATGAAAAAGAAAAGGAAAAGTCCAATACCTGATGATGTAATAATAATTCAGGAATCTATAAAAAAAGGATCTGGTTGCGACCAGATCCTTTTTTATTTTTGGAAACAAGGTTAAGCTTTTAACCCAGCAGAATCTTGTAATTCCCAAGGTCTTTTTCCTCAAAGTTGCGGATATATTCTTCCCTGGCTTTGTTTTCGGTAGAAGCCATGCGGATGAATATCTCTGTTGACTTATGGTAGGAACTGTCTCTGTGGCAATCCTGCAGCAGCAGGTAACCCATAATAATATTCCCCGCCATTTCAACCAGCCGGCGGGAATGAAAATCGATGAGTTCATTGTTTCTGAGCTCCATTACTTTTGCCACAACAGACTCATACTGATCGGTAAGGTCAACCAAAATACTTTTGAGGAATTCAAATTCGGGCTTAACCTTTGCTTCTTCGTATTTTCTCATGAGTGAAAGGTAAGTACCGTTTCCTACTCCTCTGATAGCAGCCACAACCTGCAGCTGAGAGGTTCCCTCATAAATGTTGGTAATACGGGCATCCCTGAACAGCCTTTCCACGGGAAAATCTTTCATATACCCCGCCCCACCGTGTATCTGAAGAGCATCGGAAGCGATCTGGTTGCAGTATTCGCTGGCAAAAAGCTTAAGCAGTGGGGTCAGTACATCTGCAATACGGGAATGATATTTAAAATCATTGCGCTCTTCGGGTTCCAGTTTTCTGTCTTCCTGAATAAAACTGTAGGCTTTATAAATATCTACATACCTGGCGGTTTCATAAAGAAGGCTGCGGGAGGCATCAATTTTTGCACGCATCAGGGAGAGCATTTCATATACAGCGGGAAACTGAACAATTGCTTTTCCAAACTGCTCCCTTTCTTTGGCATATTTGATGGCTTCGCGATAAGCGGCTTCGGCAATACCCACCGACTGTGCTCCAACACCAAGCCGGGCAGAGTTCATCAAAGACATTACATACTTGATGAGACCCATTTTGCGGCTTCCTATGAGCAATGCAGGGGCATCCTTAAACACCAGTTCGCAGGTGGGTGAACCCTTGATACCCAGTTTGTTTTCAATCCGTCTTACTTTTACGGCTTTGTCCTTGCGGTCGTAAAGAAACAGGGAAAGACCCCTGCCATCGGTTGAATCGGGCTCGGAGCGGGCCAAAACCAGGCTGATATCGGCATCACCGTTGGTAATGAACCGCTTAACACCGTTAAGTTTCCATTCTCCGGTTTTTTCATCCTGGGTAGCTTTCAGCTGAACTGCCTGAAGGTCACTTCCTGCATCGGGTTCGGTAAGGTCCATGGCAGCTGTTGCCCCCTTGTTAAAGCGGGGAAGAAACTCTTTTTTAATTTCTTCATCGGCAAACTCATGGATGGTCTCGGCGCAATCCTGCAATCCCCAGATATTGGCAAATCCGGCATCAGCCCTGGAAACCAACTCTGCGGCAATTACATAAGGCACCATGGAAAAGTTCAACCCTCCATATTCCCGGGGAAGAGACATCCCGATCAAACCGGCCTTGGTAAGGGTTTCATGGTTCTGTGCAGTTCCGGGAGCATAAATCACCTCGTTATTGACCAGTTTGGGCCCAAAGGTATCCACCAGTTCTGCATTTGGAGCAATGGTTTCACCACAGATCTCACCTACAATTTCCAGCACTTTGTGGTAACTGTCAAGGGTATCCTCGAAATCTGCCGGGGCAAAGTCATACTTATCTTTATCAGCAAAATCTTTTTCCTTCAGCCTGATGATTTTTTTCATCAAGGGATGATTCAAATGAAATTTCAAGCTGGGATTATCATTAAAAAAATTAGCCATTGTTTTCGGTTTACTTGGTGTTTTTCTTATAAAACTTGATCATTTTGGGAATGATATCCTCAATATTGCCAACAATAGAATAATCGGCAATCTGGTTAATGGGTGCCTTGGGATCATTGTTGATAGCTATGATCTTGGCTGATTCGCTCATTCCGGCGGTATGCTGTACCGCTCCTGAAATACCGCAGGCAATATAGAGTTTTGGTCTGACGGTAACTCCGGTTTGACCCACCTGGCGGGCATGATCCACAAAACCTGCATCTACTGCTGCCCTGGAACCTCCGACTTCGCCACCCAGAACTTCTGCAAGCTCAAACAGCATATCGAAGTTTTCTTTGGAGCCTACTCCGTAGCCTCCGGATATGATAACCTGTGAACTCTTGATATTCACCTTCTGTTTTTCGATGTGTCGCTCAATGATCTTAATCGGAAACAACTCATCGTGCAGAATTTCGTCTACCTTTATCTTTTTTACGGTTCCCTTATGGTTTTCATTGAAAATTTCTTTTTTCATCACTCCTTCCCTAACCGTAGCCATTTGTGGCCTGGTTTCAGGATTAATAATGGTGGCAATAATGTTTCCGCCAAAAGCCGGCCTGATCTGGTAAAGGAGATTTTTGTATTCTTTACCGGTTTTGGTTTCCTTATGATCACCGAATACCAGGCTGGTACAGTCAGCTGTCAAACCACACTTTAAGGATGAGGCAACTCTAGGTGCCAGGTCGCGTCCAACAGAGGTTGCTCCAAAAATGGCAACATCCGGTTTAATGGATTCAAACAACTTCACAATCACTTCACAATGCGGCAAAGTGGTGTAAGGTGCAAGCCTTTGATCATCGGCAATGTGCAGCATGTCAACCCCAAAGGGAAACAGTTGTTTTTCAATTCCATTGAGTTTATGACCAACAACTGCTGCTTCCAGCTTGCAGTTTATTTCATTGGCAAGCTTTCGGGCTTTGGTGAGCAACTCCAGGCTAACATCCGCCACCTGTCCGTCCTCTATTTCACAATAAACAAAAATATTATTCATTTTTCCGGAATTTTCTGTTTTGATGTTTAACAATCAGCCGATTACGTGGCTTTCAATGAGGTCTTTCATCAGCTGGTCAATGTCATTGTCGTCGCTGGAAAGCACAACGGACTCTTTGGCAGCAAATACCACATTTTCAATTTTTTTCACTTTGGTCGGTGAGCCCGAAATCCCGAGTTGTTCCACTTTAGCATCCAGGTCAGTAACTCCCCATTCCTCAATCCGGAGATAAGGCTTATTGGAAAGCATCTCGGTATAATCCTTGGTTTCTTCCTGCAGTTCGGAAACCGTTCGGGCATGCTTGTACTGCATCAGCAATTTGGCATTTCGGGGCCTGCAGGATGCAGCCGAGCTATGCACTGTAATAAGGGTTGGAAGCGGGGAAGTTACTGTTTCCACTCCCCTTTCAAGGCGCCTTTTTATGGTAATGTTCTTTTTATTCACATCCAGGATCTCTTCACAATAAGTAACCTGCGGCAATTTGAGTTTTTCTCCAACCTGAGGACCCACCTGTGCGGTATCTCCGTCAATGGCCTGCCGTCCTGCTATCACCAGGTGATAGGGTTCCAGCTTTTTAACGGCCAGAGACAATACGTATGAGGTGGCCAGGGTGTCGGAACCTGCAAATTTTCGGTCGGTGATCAGGTAGCCTTTATCGGCTCCCCTGTAGAGTGCTTCCCTGATGATGTCGGCAGCCCGTGGAGGCCCCATGGTAAGCAGAATGATTTCCACATCCTTGCGATTTTCTTTTATGCGCAGGGCTTGCTCGAGGGCATGCAGGTCTTCCGGGTTAAAAATGGCCGGAAGTGCCCCCCTGTTTACCGTACCATCGGCCTTCATGGCATCCTTGCCAACATTGCGCGTATCTGGTACCTGCTTGGCTAATACTACTATTCTGAAACTCATGAAACAGTTGATTTTCTTACTGATTTTTGTGAAAAAAAATACCGGGCAAAGATAGGAAAATATTTAAAACCATTCCCTTGCCTGTGCAAAGATAGCTATTGCCCTATTTATCAGGCAGATGTTCATGGCAGTCGCCCTGGCATACAAAGCAGTTTTCTATTACCTGGTCACTGATACCCATGTTTGAATACCCTCCGTCGTGGTAAAGGTTTTGCATGGTCACCATGCGGGTAAGGTCAGAAAAAAGAGATATGCAGTAATCGGCACAGTTATCCGAGGTGGCATTGCCAAGAGGCGACATGCAGTTGGCATAGGCATAAAAGCTGTTAAACCCCTTCACGCCGGTTCCAGCCGTGGTAATGGTCGGAGACTGGGAAATGGTATTGACCCTTACTTTCCGTTTTTTTCCGTAATGATATCCAAAACTGCGGGCAATACTCTCGAGCATGGCCTTTGCCTGCGCCATATCGCTGTAGCTGCTGAATGTCCTCTGGGCAGCAATATAGGACAAAGCCACCACACTGCCCCACTGGTTTATGGAATCCATTCTGTAAGCGGTTTGCAAAACCTTATGCAGGGAAATGGCTGAAACATCCAGGGTTTTCTGCAGATAATTGTAGTCAAGTTCGGTATAGTGAAGGCCTTTTCTTACATTGGGCGACATTCCCACTGAGTGAAGGATAAAGTCTATTTTTCCCTTCAGAAGCTCCATGCTTTCCTCAAAAAGATTTTCGACATCATCTACCTGTGTAATGTCAGCAGATATCACTTCAGAGGAGGTCTTTTTTCCCAGATCAAAAATATCGCCTTTGCGCAAGGCAATGGGTGCATTGGACAAGACGAAGGTTGCGCCCTGCTCATGGGCTTTTTCTGCAACCTTCCAGGCAATGGAGTTTTCATCCAGTGCCCCAAAAATAATTCCCCTTTTGCCTTTTAAAATATCTTTTACCATCTTAAATTAAGCTTTAATTAATTTTTCCTTTTATTAAAGATAAGCTCTTTTGCGGTTTCCATCATACTTCCGGAAGGCTTTTCTCCACCAAGCATTTTTGCGACTTCCAGGATGCGCTCCTGGCTTTCAATTTTTTTAATCCTGGTTTTGGTTTTTCCGTTGTCGATGGTTTTGTAAACCAACAAATGAACTTTGCCCCTGGAGGCAATTTGAGGGAGGTGTGTGATGGTGATAACTTGCATGTTATGGGCGATGGTTTCCAGGATATTGGCCACCCTTGTGCCGGTTTCGCCGGAAACCCCGGTATCAATTTCGTCAAAAATAATGGTAGGAAGCAGGTTTTTCCTGGATATCATACTTTTAACGCTGAGCATGAGGCGGGAAAGCTCACCACCCGAAGCCACCCTGGATATCTCCCTGAGCTCCCCGCCGGTATTGGCCGTAAAAAGGAAGTCGATCACGTCTAATCCGTTTGGAGAAAGTTCCCGGATGGGGCGGCAATCGATTTTAAAAACTGCACCCGGCATACCCAGTTGCCGCAACATACCCGTAATTTCTTTTTCGATGAAAGGGATGGCTTTGAGGCGCTTTTCCGACAAGGTTCCCGCAAAAGCCATCAGCCGGTCGCGGATTTCCTGTATTTCAGCTTTTAAACCGCTGATCTGTTCTTCCATAAAATCCATGCCCTGTATCCTGGCCCTATAATCATCCCTGATTTTTTCGAGCTCACCGACTGAAGAAACATTGTGTTTCAGGAATAATTTATTTACCAAATCAAGCTTCTGCTGTATTTCCATGGCCTGCTGGGGGTCATGGTCCACCTCTTCGGACATCCTGGAAATTTCAGCGGTAATGTCACGGGTTTCTATCAATACCGAATCCAGCCTATCGGCCAGGTTACGGTATTTTTCATTGTAGCGCTCCAGTTGACGAAGCAACTGCAACACCTCGTGCATGCTGCCTATGGTATTTACTTCGGCATCATTCAGCAAAAAAGCGGCTTTTTCCAGGTTTAAGCTGATCTCTTCTGCATTCTGGATGATCTGCATCTCCCCTTCCATCCGCTCAAATTCTTCCTGGTCAAGTCCGGCCTTGTCCAGCTCATCCAACTGAAACCGGTAGTAATCTAAATCTGTACGGGTTTGTTTTTCCTTTTCTTCAAGGTTTTGGAGGGTCTGGGTTTTCTGCTGAAGCTCCCGATATTCTTTCCGAAACCTGACCACATCCTCGTAATGGCCGGAATAACTGTCGACCACATCAAACTGGAAAGAGGATTCCCCGATAAGCAGATTCTGGTGCTGGGAGTGGATATCAATGAGTTTTTCGGCCAGCTCCTTCATTACCTGCAGGGTAACCGGGGTATCATTGACAAATGCCCTTGATTTGCCCTGGGCATTTATCTCCCTGCGAAACAAGGTCTGGGGGTCGTAATCAAGCTGATGTTTTTCAAACAAATCCCTGATGGGGATATTTTCAATTTGGAACAGCCCTTCAATGATGCATTTTCTGGATTTGTCCATCAGCACCTGTGTATCGGCCCGCTGTCCTAAAATCAGGGATAATGCCCCCAGCAAAATGGATTTACCTGCTCCTGTTTCACCGGTTATGACTGTCAGCCCATCTTCAAAATCAATGTCGAGCTTTTCTATCAGGGCATAGTTTTCAATCAACAGGTGTTTCAGCATAGAGGCAAAAATATGGAAAGAGCAAAGTTAGTAAACTTTGGAAAAAAAATTTTACCACAAAAAGCCGGAAGGGTTTTAATTCCGTCCGCCTCCCCCTTCGCCGCCGGCTTGCGTCATGCGGCGGTATTTGGAACTGTTGGAGGGATCAATTTCAGAAAGGATATTTACGGCCTTGTTTCGGTCCATACTGGAGGCTTCCGAAAAGAGGTTCACCAGTTCATCGCTTTTGGTGGTCATGATGATCTGCATCAAAAAGCTGCCAGGCCTTGACCTGTGCGCCCTTTGAAACATTTCAAGGGCATTGACCACCTCACCACGGGCTATCTCCATGTTTTCGGTCATTTTGTCAAAACCAAGCCGGTGATAGGTGTACATGGCTTCCCTTATGGGACGATAGGTGTTGTTAAAAAGGTTTTCCACAAGCCAGTAGCGGTTTCTCTGCCCTTCGAAAGACTTCCACCCACGTTCGGGTGCATTTTGTGCATTGTTTACAATGTTCTGGGCACGCTCAAAATAAGGATCACCTCCCAGAGGAGTAAAGGTGTCGAAATCAAAGCCGATGATGATATAAACATAATAAGCAATAACTGCTGTTAAATTGGAGGTGTGGGCATTGTCAGTATATTCCAGGGCCTGATTTTCGGTATAACGAAACTGAAAATCACGATCCTGGTGGTTGAACACGGGAGTACTGTAAGAAGTCTTGTAAACCGGCCGCCTGGATTGCACCTGTATGGTGCCCCGGTATTCGTCTGACCCAAGTTTTTCATTTATGGTGATCACAATAGAGGCTTCTATCCTTTCACTGGACTCAAACTGGTACTCGGTCCAATTGCGCTGGTTAACAAACTCATAGAGGTCAGACTGAAGGGTACGCATGATCTGGCGATCAGTATCAGACATTCCCGGTGTGGAAATGGAAATCATGCAGTTCATCTCCTGTTGCCCATATATTGCTGGGGATACGGCCAGAAAGAAAATGATTAAAAGATATCGGCTCATCTTCTGAAAGTTTTTCCGGTAAGTGAATGCTACCATTGGCAGTAAGTTCAAAGTTAATGAACTTAATCTATTTTTTCAAGAAAGGCGGTAAGATTATCGGTTACATCTGACGCAACTGCCTCTTTGCTTTTTAAATTAAACCGAATAATCTCTCCATTATTGTTTATCAGGGATATTTTATTGGTAGGGGTTCCAAAGCCTGCCCCTTCTTCCCTGAGAGAATTGAGAACAATAAAATCCAGGTTTTTTTTCTTCAGCTTCATCCTGGCATTTTCTTCCTCATTATCTGTTTCAAGGGCAAAACCGACAAGTACCTGATTTTTCTTCTTCATTTCCCCCATTCTGCCCAATATATCCGGTGCAGGAACCAGCTCCAGGGTAATACCGGAGGGATTGTCGGATTTTTTCATTTTGGAGGCATGCTGGTTGCCGGGGGTGAAATCGGCCACTGCAGCTGCCATGATGGCGGCATCCACTTCAGGGAATATTTTCAGGCAGGCCTCCAGCATCTGTCCGGCAGAAGTAACCTTGATAAGGTTCACGGAATCCTCCTTTAGCTCAATATTTACAGGTCCGGAAACCAGATGCACTTTGGCCCCCCTTCGGGCAAGTTCCTCTGCAATGGCATAACCCATCCTGCCCGAAGAGTGGTTGCCGATATAACGAACCGGGTCTATGGCTTCATGCGTCGGACCTGCGGTTACCATTACAGTTTTTCCTGCCAGACTATCGTTTCGGGAAAAGTAAGCCCTAACTTTTTCAAAGATCACCTCCGGCTCTTCCATACGGCCTTTGCCCTCGTAGCCGCAAGCCAGATAGCCCATGGCAGGCTCAATGATATCCAGGTTGTGCTCCCTTAAAGTTTGAAGATTTTTCTGGGTGGCAAAATGGTCATACATTTTGCAATTCATGGCCGGGGCTACAAAAACTTTCTTATTAAAAGCCAACAGGGAGGTGGAAAGGGCATCATCGGCAATGCCATTGGCAATTTTCCCGATGATATTTGCTGTTGCCGGTGCAACAACAAATACATCCCCCCAGTCGGTCAAAGAAATGTGCTCAGTAGTATAATCGTTCTGGGGGCCGAATACTTCATCATACACCTTGTTTTCTGAGAGGGACTCAAGGGTAACCCGGGTAATGAACTCAAAGGCATTGCGGGTACCAACCACCTTCACTTCTGCCCCGGCCTTGCGGAATAGCCGTATGAGGAAAGCTGCCTTGTAGGCGGCTATTCCTCCGCTAATACCTATGAGCACTTTTTTTTTCTGCAACATGGTTTGCAGGGTTAAAAAAAGCCTGCCGCGAATACACGCATAAAGCAGGCCTTAAATAAGTTAAGAATGCTATTTCTTTTTGCTTTCCTGTTCCGGAACCCGGTAGTAAATATTATCATTAAGGAATTCGCTGATGGCAATCAGGCTTGGCTTGGGCAACTGCTCATAATACCTGGCAATTTCAATTTGCTCGCGGTTTTCAAAAATCTCTTCCAGATTGTCGGTAGAGCTGGCAAACTCTTCAAGCTTGCTGTTCAGCTCTTCTTTCATTTCCAGTCCTATCTGGTTGGCACGTTTTCCAATTATTACAACAGCCTGGTAAATATTGCCGGTTTCCCTGTCAAATTTTCTTAAATCCCGGGTTACCGTGGTGATTTCACTTTTTACTCTTTTATAATCCATTGTTGCTAGTTTTTATCTGTAATTTCTTCTGAAGGCCTTAACTCCTCAATTTTGTTTATGGCCGTTTCTTTCATGTTTCTGGCCCGTGGAAGGAATTCGCCGTCCGGGTAAAAACGTTCAAGCCGCCGGTAAGCATCAATCACCTCTTCAAACCTTTCCACCTGCCGGGCAGGAATACTGCGATCGGCAAAGTCAAACCGGGAACGAATAATGTAATACAAGGCTTCTT
Source organism: Bacteroidales bacterium (assembly GCA_007131125.1). Taxonomy (GTDB): domain Bacteria; phylum Bacteroidota; class Bacteroidia; order Bacteroidales; family UBA7960; genus PUML01. Next base: position 14,175 of record SLRE01000294.1, read on the forward strand.
CCCTTAATTCGGTATCAGGAAAATCATTGATCAGGGTATTGAAACTGGTTATAGCAGCCCTGTATTGTCTTAAATCATAATAAAGTCTGGCAGTGTGAAATTGCTTTTGTTCCAGTTTTTGGCGAAGTTCATCAATGAGCTCATTGGCTTCTTCAACCCTTTCGCTCCGGGGGTAACGGTTAACAAAAGACTGCAATTCCCGTATGGCTTCCCTTGTGGGTGTCTGGTCCAGACTAGGGCGAGGCGAAAGCAAGTACTGGCAATACGCACTCAGAAATAAAAACTCCTCGGCATGTTCGCTTCGGGGAAAAGCATTGGCGAAGGATTTGAAATAATGGCTGGCCAGAATATAATCTCCCTGCTTATAGTGGGCCTTGGCATAATAATAATTGATGGTTTCTGCTTTGGCCGTGCCCCGGTATACGGGAATTATGTCTGTCAGCAAACCAATGGTGCGTCCATACTGTTCGTCTTCATAATACTCAATGGCTTTATTAAATTTCAGCTCATGATCAGAACTCTTAAGAAGACGCTGATATTCGCCACAGGCGGCCATCACCACCAAAAGGCTGAAAATCGCAGTTAGGCGAAGAATTCCTGTTTTATTTAACATTTATGGAAATTAGGCTTTTAAGTTTACTTAACAAAGAACGAAACTTTTACCGAAACAGTTTGCAAAAGTAACAAATTTTAACGTTTAATGTTAAAAAACAATACTTTTAAGTGAGATTGCTCTGCTGATTAAAAGTCCAGATTATTTTTCAGCAGAGAATATCCTGCCTTGCTTACCGAAACCCTGCGGCCATTCTTTAATACGGCCAGATAAGCGTCTTTGGAGTAAGGTTCAATTTTTCGAATGGCATCAATGCGAACGATAAATGAACGGTGTACCCTTAAAAAATTCTGGGAATCCAGTTTGTCTTCAAAAAATTTAAGGGTTTTCCTTTTCAGAAATTCTTCTTTGGCGGTGCATATCAGCACATAATCATCCCTGGCTTCAAGACAATAAACATCCCCTTCGGGAATGACATGAATTCCTGATCCTGCCCTTACAACGATTCTTCTCATAAACCCGGGGGAGGTTTCGCCATGTTGCAGAAATTTTTGAATGTGCTCCTGCCCGTCTATACCCTTTTCAAGCTGGCCGACAGCCTTTTCCACTGCCCGATCGAAGCGGTCGGCGGATATGGGTTTTAATAGGTAATCCAGAGTATTGTATTCAAAAGCCTTTATGGCAAATTCATCGTATGCAGTGGTAAAAATTGTCAAGGGCATTTTCCTTTCGCCTTCAAAAAGTTCGAGCATTTCAAATCCGTCCACCCGGGGCATTCGAATATCCAGAAAAATCAGGTCGGGAGCCTGAAGGCTGATCTGCCTGGCACCCTCCAACCCATCTGCACACTCGGCCACCACTTCAAATTGCGGATGTTTTTCCAGAAAGTGCCTGATCAGGTTCCTGGCCGGGGTTTCATCTTCAATGATTATAACCTTGTATTTGTTCATGGTTTCGGGTTATTTCAAAAAGGTATACTTAATATGGCGGGCTGGTACCCATTGATAAATTTAATCAGAATGAACGGATTTTACCGGTATGGTTAAACTTGCATTGAAGGTTTTGTTTTCTGTTTTTACCTGTAACAGGTTTCCATTTCCATATATCAGCCGAAGGCGGTTGCGGATATTTTCAAGCCCCACCCCTTCGCCCCTGAAGCTGCTGTAGCGGGGATCATAAGCATTGGTAATACTTAATACCAGGTTATTGTCCCTGCGGAAGGTTTCAAAAATAATGGATACGGGTTGATCGCTTTCCTGAACCCCGTGTTTGATGGCATTTTCAAAAAGAGGCTGAAGGATCATTACTGGTAATTCCTGATCCAGATCCTGGTCCTGAAAATAAAATTCAGGATGTAGCTTTTCACCAAAGCGAACGGCCTCTATTTCCAGGTACAATTTAATGGATGCAATTTCATTTTTCAGAGTGGTTAGCTGCATGGTATCCTGCTTTAGGGCATAACGCAGGAAATCAGATAACCTGATGACCATTTCCCTGGCTTTGTCAGGAGCTGTGGTGGTAAGGCTGCTAATGGTGTTGAGGCTGTTGTAAATAAAGTGCGGATTAAGTTGATTTTTCAGGGCCTGTAATTCGGTTTGCTGCACCAGGTTTTTTAGCTGATGCTCTCTTTTTACAGCCTCACGGGTAACCCTGATCAGGTGATAATTGTAAAAAAAGAAATGGACAATGATCCCCATCCCCAGGCCAAAAACGGCCCTGATAATCATTGTATCCCCCAAAAATGCCTTATAGGCTTC
>SLRE01000068.1 GCA_007131125.1 Bacteroidales bacterium
AAGGATGAACTGGACAGGCTGGCCGTTACCTTTAACCGCATGCTCGACAGACTGGAAAACTCTTTCGATGCCCAGAAGGAGTTTGTGTCAAACATATCGCATGAACTGCGTACTCCCCTCACGGCCATCATAGGTGAAATTGAACTGACCCTTTCCCGGGAAAAGACTCCTGAGGAATACCGGGAGGCCCTGGAAAAACTCCTGCATGACGCCAAAAGGCTTTCTACCCTTACTACCGGGTTGCTCGACCTGGCACGTGCCAGCTATCAGCAGTCGGAGCTCAGCCTCCGTGAAGCCCGTTTGGACGAAATACTGATGGATGCACGGGGCGAAATGCTTGCTTCCAACCCCGGCTGCAGAGTTGAAATAAATTTTGAAGAAAGCCTGGAAGACCAAAGCACGCTGACCATCAGGGGAAATGAATATCTGTTGAAGGTGGCCTTTCTGAACCTGATGGACAATGGTTGCAAGTTTTCTCCGGGAAATGTCGTCAAGGTAAGGGTAGGGTATCAAAACGGGCAGTGCCGCATAGAGTTTGCCGACAAAGGCATCGGAATACCCGAAGAGGAGCTTGCCAGGGTATTCGATTCCTTTTACAGGGGAAAGAATGCAAAGCATGTTGGAGGCAGTGGGATTGGCTTATCATTGGTAAAACGCATTGCCGACCTGCACAGGGGAAGTATTGCCATTGAGTCGGTTAAGGAAGAAGGAACCCGGGTTATTCTAAATTTTCCTGTGCTGCCAAACAGTTAAAAAGCCCTGTTATCTTATCATTACCTTCAACCAGTTAAGCCCCTTCCTCCGAAAAACCCGGTCATGGCGGACTTGTTGGTTTTTTTATATCTTTGCCCTGCATTTTGTTGTCTGCATTGGTTTCTTTTGGTGTTGAGTAAAACTGTTGAAAGGCAGAAATAACCGATGCAGGGAACATGGCGATGGGGTTCGCCACAAACCACTGACAAAACAGTTGATGACTCCTGCAATGAAAGATCAGGTCTTTCATTGCAGGAGTTTGTTTTTTTTAAAACGAGATGAATATGGCGTTGAATCTTTCCTTGATTGTACTTGCAGGAATCCTTTTCCACCAGTTGTTTGCAAGGCTTCACCTACCCGGAATTCTGGGCATTTTACTGCTTGGTATGCTGATGGGCCCCTATGCCATGGATATGATTGACGATCAGATCCTTTATATGTCGGATGATTTGAGAAACATTGCCCTTGTGGTGATTTTGCTTCGGGCAGGTTTGGGCATCAGGCGCAAGTCATTGGCCAGGGTGGGGATTCCTGCGCTAAAAATGGGTTTTCTGCCGGCCCTTACCGAGGGTTTTGCCATTATGGTGATTGCCATTTCATTTTTGGGCTTTGACGCGGCACAGGCAGGCATGCTCGGCTTTATACTGGCGGCAGCCTCACCGGCAGTGATCGTACCGGGAATGATAGGTTACATCAACCGGGGAAAAGGTGCTGAAAAAGGCATCCCAACCATGATCCTGGCCGGGGTTTCACTGGATGATGTGGTTGCCATAACCCTTTTCTCAAGCTTTGTGGGAATTTATTCCGGGCAACAGATCAGTCTTACCCTTCAGGTTTTCAATATTCCGATTTCATTGATTTCGGGAGTGCTGGTTGGCGGTTTGCTGGGCTTGCTATTTGTAAAACTTTTCAACAGGTTTGAATTAAAGCACGCCAAAAAGTTGCTGATTGTACTTTCAGCAGGTATCCTCATGTCCACAGTCGAAAGCCTGACGGAGCTGGCCATTCCTTTTGCTGCCCTTCTTGGGGTAATGGCCATGGGCTTTGTAATAACAGAAAAAAATGCGGAGCTTGGCAATCTGCTCTCAAACAAACTAAACAGCCTTTGGGTTTTTGCAGAGATTCTGTTGTTTTTTCTGGTAGGTGCCGAGGTAAATGTGCTTTTGGCAATGGAGAGCGGCCTTGCCGGCCTGGGCATTATTGTTTTTGGACTTTTGGTCCGCAGTGCCGGTGTGCTTCTGGCTCTGAGGAAAAGCCCGTTTTCCCGTGACGAAAGGTTTTTCTGTGTGATGGCTTATTGGCCAAAGGCAACGGTTCAGGCCGCTATTGGAGCCGTTCCCCTTTCCCTTGGCGCCCCCCACGGAGAATTCATCCTGGCCATTGCCGTATTGTCGATCATTGTTACGGCACCAATGGGGGCTCTTGCCATCAAAATCAGGGGGGAAAAGGTGCTGAAATAAACTTCCTGCCGGTCCTGAAAAAGAGATGTTTTTCCTGCCCGGGTCCGGGGCATTATGGATAAGTATTGAAGGTGAAGACTTCCGGAATGGGTTTGCGGATTTTTTTTCGTTTTTTTTCTTTTTCGGGATAACCCAGGGTAATAAGCAAGGGAATCCGCTTTTTGGAAGGGATGTTCAGCAAATTTTTCACTTTTTTTTCATCAAACCATCCAATCATGCAGGTTCCCAGATCCAGATCGGCGGCTTGCAGGCAAAAATGCTCCGCCACGATGCCGATGTCCATCAGGTAAAAATCCTTGTCTTTTATGGAGCTGCCGATTTTGGAGAGCCAGTTGGGAGGTTCGGCTACAATGGCTGCAATAACCGGGGCCTGCAGGGCAAACTTGTTGAATCTTAGCACCTCGCTGAAGGTGGCCCTGCTCACCTTTTCCTTTAGTTTGGGTTCGGTTACCACCACAAAGTGCCATGGCTGGGAGTTGCATGCCGATGGAGCCAGGCGGCAGGCTTCCATGATCTTTCTTATCTTTTCTTCCTCCACCTCCCGGGTGGAATATTTTCTTACACTTTCTCTCTTTTCAACAAGTTTTGAAAAATCCATGGGCAGGGTCTTTGGAATTTGAATCCAAAGTTAAGGAAGATGAGGGTTTTTTGCCTAAGAAATCTCAACAATAGCAAGGGTTTTTTGTTAGAATGCTGATACCCGGGTGGCTTGCTTAATACCAGTTAAGTTCAGGGCATTTGGAAGGCAGGAATTTTTTTAGCCCGGACAGGAATTTATGCTGCCTGAGGGTTTAAAAATGCCAATGAACTTTTAATTCTTCCCTGAAAACCTTATATTTGTTAATTACAAGCAGTTTAATTACAAATAATTACTCATTAATAACACTTTTTAAAAATCAACACTTATGTCAAATTATCACGAACCAGCAGAAGAATTATCGCAGGAGGCGCGCAACTTTTCCCGTGCGCTGAACAGCCTTAAAGAAGAAATTGAAGCAGTGGACTGGTATCACCAGCGTGTGGTTACCAGCAACGATGATGATCTTGCCGCGATTATGGCACACAACCGCGATGAAGAGATTGAGCATGCCTGCATGACCCTTGAGTGGCTGCGCAGAAATATGCCCGGATGGGATGAGGAACTGCGCAACTGGTTGTTTAAGGAAGGCAACATTATGGATGCCCATGGGCATGACCATGACGACGAAGACCACGGAGGTGGCGGAGGAAAATCAGATTCGCTTGGAATTGGAAAAATTAAAAAATAAGAGGAGGACAACATGGATATTTTAAGAAAATCATTAGCTCCCATCTCTCAGGAAGCATGGGAAGAAATAAATGACACGGCCGTGGAAGTACTTTCGGAAGTGCTGTCTGCCCGTAAGTTTGTAGATGTGGAAGGCCCCAAAGGCTGGGATTATGCGGCTCTTAACATGGGACGCATTGAGGTGCCTGCCAACCAGAAGGGGAAGGTTAAGTATGGCATCAGCCAGGTACTTCCGTTGGTGGAAGCCCGCATTCCTTTTGAACTGAATATTTGGGAACTGGATAACGCTGTGCGGGGTGCCGAGGATATTGATCTGGATGCTATGGAAGATGCCGCCCGGGAAATTGCACAATTTGAAGAAAAAATTATCTACGAAGGGTTTAAAGCAGCCAACATTACCGGTTTAAATGCCAGCGATTACCCGGCCATTCCTTTTCCACAGGAGGCTGAAGAGATCCTAAGTGCTGTAGCAAAAGGCACCGCCAAGCTAAAGGCCAACTCCATTGAGGGGCCCTACAGCCTGGTTCTCAATACTGAAAAGTGGGAAAAGGTGAACTCCTATGTCAGGGGTTATCCTTTGCGCAAACAACTGGAAAACCTTCTTGGCGGCTCCATCATCATGGCACCTTACGTAAAGGATGCTTTCCTGGTATCCGAACGTGGCGGCGATTTTAAAATGGTCGTTGGCCAGGATCTTTCCATAGGATATGAATCCCACAACAACAAAACCGTTCAGCTTTACTTTACCGAATCATTCACTTTCCAGCTGGTAGACCCGGCTGCTGTGATTGTTTTGAAGTAACAGCCTTGTTTACACATCATAAAAAAAACCGCCTCTTTCCGGGGCGGTTTTTTTTTGGCTTTTACCGGGGGTTTTGCTTTTTGCAAACCCGGTTAATACTGCAGTTTTTATTTTGTACCCGCTTTATTCTTTTCGAAATAATCATTCATAACCTGCTTAAATTCTTCCATGGTCATGTCGTAATTTGGAGTAAGGGAATGTTTTCCGGGGAAGTTTTCCATATGCAGGGTGCTGGTTGGGAAGGCGAAGCGTACCCCTAGTTTTTCAGCCAGGCGGACGACTTCAATAAGTACTTCATGGCGCGCTCTC